>JBLIAQ010000010.1:0-20598 GCA_047634535.1 Cycloclasticus sp. | reverse complement strand
GTCATATCGTCGGCGCTGGCCAGATGCGTCATTAGCTTAATCGGTTGGCGAACTTTACCCGATAACAATAAACGATCATTCAAACGGTTAACGCTAGAAGTCTCAACGCCTAAACGATTCATCCCCGTATTAATTTTTAGCCACACACAAATAGGTTTGGGTAATACCACCGAATTGAGTAGATCAATTTGATACTCGCTGTGAATAACCGCGTCCAAATCATAGTGAGCAAATGGAGTCACTTCCTCAACTTCGACGAAACCCGCTAACACCAGGATGGGCTTAGTAATGCCTCCTTCGCGTAAGATGATGGCTTCGTCTAATCTTGCTACCGCAAAGCCATCGACATTTGACAACGCCTTTGCCACGAGCAACATGCCGTGTCCATAAGCATCTGCTTTGATGACCGCCATAAGTTTTGAATGGCTGGCCGCACGTCGAGCGACAGCCGCATTATGCTGCAGCGCCGCTAAATCAATAATGACCTGGGTATGGCTAGACACGCTGTCCTTTGTGCAGGGTTAAGACGCAATAAGGCGCGATATGACGTTACGCTTAGTACTCATCATCAATATAGCCATCATTTGCGTAGTTTTCAAAACGAGTGTATTGGCCAAGGAAGGTTAAACGACAGGTTCCAATCGGTCCATTACGCTGTTTGCCGATAATAATCTCAGCGACACCCTTTGACTCGGAGTCTTCGTTGTACACCTCATCCCTGTATATAAAAATGATCACGTCGGCGTCTTGCTCGATACTACCCGACTCCCTTAGGTCCGACATGACTGGTCTTTTATTAGGCCGTTGCTCCAGGTTACGGTTCAGCTGCGATAAGGCCACCACAGGAACATTTAGCTCTTTCGCTAAGGCTTTCAATGAACGAGATATGTCGGAAATTTCGGCCACACGGCTTTCACTTTTTGATGGTGACTGCATCAATTGTAAATAATCTAGTACGATAAGACCTAATTGACCGTGCTCTTTCATTAAGCGGCGAGCTCGCGCGCGTATTTCGATAGGGCTGAGCGCAGCAGTATCATCAATAAATAATTTAGTTTCAGCCAGTAAATTGATAGATGACTGCATACGCGGCCACTCATCATCGTCTAACTGCCCAGTACGAACCTTATGCTGATCGATCCGGCCTAAAGATGACATCATCCTCATCGCCAACGAATCGCCCGGCATCTCCATACTAAATACGGCGACGGGCAGGCCGCTTTGAATGGCTACATTTTCCGCCATATTCATCGCGAAACTGGTTTTTCCCATTGAAGGTCGACCTGCCACAATGATCAAATCTGCCGGTTGAAGACCCGACGTCATTTCATCTAAATCAGCAAATCCCGAACTCACGCCGGTAATCGTATTCTGATTTTCGTGCAATTCGGTAATCCGGTCGACCGCTTTACCGAGCAGGTCCTTAATCGGTTCAAAGCTTTTTTTACCTTTAGCGCCTTGCTCGGCTATTTTAAAAACTTTACTTTCAGCGTCGTCGAGCAACTCATTAATATCGCGCCCTTCGGTATCAAAGCCTGAATCGGCGATGTTATTACCAATGTGAATGAGCTGGCGGCGAACAGAACGCTGGCGAACGATCGTTGCGTAACTAACAATATTGGCTGCACTAGGTGTGTCGTTAGCCAGTGCGCCCAGGTAAGCCAAACCACCGACGGCCTCAAGGTCACCTGATTGACCCAGCACTTCAGAGATTGTGACCAAATCAAACGGTTCATCCCTTCTTGCTAAGTCGGCGATCGCATCAAAAATCAAACGGTGATCCTTGCGATAAAAATCTTCGGCATACACCTTATCGGCAACGGTATCCCAACACTGGTTATCCAGCATTAAACCACCTAGAACCGACTGCTCTGCCTGTAAGGAATGCGGCGGTATACGAAGAAAGTCCTCGTTATCAGACGTGTCGTAATCAAATTGAGGTTCAGCCATAGCGCATTGTTAGAGTTTAAGATTGATTGATTGTACAGGAAGGATAATTCTCATCGCAAAAAAAAGCCGGTGCCAAAAGACACCGGCTTTTTATAGCTGATAACGAATTATTCTTCAGCAGCAACCACGGCTACTTTAAGGCTAACAATAACATCCGTATGCAAATGCACAGGGATCTCAAACTCACCAAGCTCTCTAATTGAACCTTCAGACAATTTAATTTCTAATTTATCGAGTTCAACACCAGCTTCAGCAGCTGATTTGACAATGTCTGACAGACCAACCGAACCAAATAACTTCCCTTCCTCACCAGCCAGGTGAGCAATTGTCAGGCTTAGTTTTTCAACTAATACACCTTTTTTCTGAGCTTCAACCAAGCGTTCAGCTGCAGCTTTTTCAAGTTCAGCTCTACGTTTTTCAAACTCTTCAATTCGGTCCGCAGTGGCAAGAACTGCTTTGCCATTTGGCACTAAGTAATTACGCCCAAAACCCGCTTTGACTGATACTTTATCGCCCAGGTTACCAAGGTTTGCTATTTTTTCCAGAAGAATAACGTCCATCGCTCTCAATCCTATATATTTTAAATTTAACCCAGCGTTAGGTTTTAGCTAAAAAACGCAAACGCCAATTCATCCAAACATCCGACAACCCAATAAGTATTACGGGTAACATCAAATGTGGCACAAAAAAAACTGCGATGTAAAAAGCAAATAAAAGGTATCGACCACCACCTCTATTTTTTACAATCACATGAACAACTGATATACCTGCTATAAAAAACAATAACAGAACTTGCATATCTAAATTCCATACTAACTCAGCTAACTGTCCATCAAATAAAAAAGCCAGGCCAATAAATACTACAAAAACTAAGGCGTCTCGCGGCAATAACCGAAAACTTCTGAATTCTTCTTCAAATCCATCTGGGTTAAATAACAACCCTTGCCACCATCGTCCTAACAACAAACTCATTAATAAACTAATCAAGGTACCAGCCACCACCATGCCCGTTATATAGTGAGACCAAAACTCTAGGGCTTCCTGCAACTGATCCTGCGTTAGCGCTAAATCCCCTTGCTTATTAAGACTTTTAATAACGTCTTGTATGCCTGCCACCCAAAGTTCAGCTGGATTATTGAGTGACAGATAAACCGCTGTTACGGCTATCATACCCAATAGCACTAAACACTCTAGCGCCTTGTTCAACTGCCCTGTTTCACGCAATACCAGTGACACTAAAAATGCCGGTAACCACATAATACAAAGATAGCTAATTGAAACTAACGGTGTTCCAAGTAGCATATAACCAATTAACGCAGTAGCAACGGTAGCGCCTATAAGTAGCCGTGCCCCATCGGCAAAGCCTTCTCTTAGGGTAACCAAACAAACCGCAGCGGTACTAATAATAACCAGCGGCGGCATTAACAAAGACAGAATCGCCAGAGTTGCAACCACAACGGTGGCCTGTCGACCACCTTGCATGATAAATGATGCCACTGCTTTCATAATCACGACTTATCCGCGATAACCCGCGGTAAAAACTTTATCGTTCGTGTGCGTCGCAATATGGAATCAACGATAGAAAACGAGCTTTTTTAATCGCCGTCGTTAACTGACGCTGGTATTTTGCTTTTACACCCGTAACACGTGCAGGAATAATTTTTCCTGTTTCGGTCATATATTCTTTTAATGTGTCCAAGTCTTTGTAGTCAATTTCTTTTACGTTTTCCGCAGTAAAACGACAGTAACGTGGACGTCTAAAACCTTTATCAAATGCCATGCCTATTCCTTATATTTGTGTGATGCCGAGTCTACTCTTCTGTTGCTTTTGCAACATCAGGCTCTTTAGCTGTTTCTGTAGATGTAGTCGCTTCTTCAGCAACTGGTTTTTCAACCGGCTTTACGTACGGCTTAGCACTCGTCGTTTCTTTTTCGTTTGATTTAGCTAATGGCGTTGGAGCTGTATCAGCTGCATCGCGTCGAATGACGATATTTCTGATGACCGCGTCATTGAAGCGAAATGCTTTTCCTAGCTCATCAATAACCTCCTGGCCACATTCAATATTCATCAATGTGTAGTGAGCTTTATGGATTTTCTTAATTGGGTAGGCAAGTTGTCTTCTACCCCAGTCCTCAAGGCGATGAACTTTGCCCTGACCTTCCTCAATGATCGCGCTATAACGCTCTACCATCGCAGGAACCTGCGAACTTTGGTCCGGGTGAACCAAAAATACCACTTCGTAATGTCTCATGTTTTTCCTTTATGGATTAATAGCCTCCCTGAAATCAGGTGAGGCAAGGATTGCAAGTCTTATGAACCTGCAATTTAGAACGCGTGATTCTACAGGCTAAGCTAGCTTAAATCAAGCTAGCTCGCGTTAGTTTTCGCATCCTTCAACGCTTCAATCACCTCGACATAAAACGCGTTAAAGTTACTGTCTTTCGAAAGTGTTTCCTGAGGAACAATAATGGCTGCGACGTCGGTCAGGTATAGGTAAACGTGATGCTTCGACTCTTCCAGCCTATTAATGGTAGCCCATTCGATACATTTTTCACCCATCGGGCTGTTTTCTAACAAGCCTTCTGGTGTCGCGGTCAAGCTATACTCTCCCGTTATTTTAGCTAAGTTCTCTTCTGGTATATGTTCAACAATCTGTCGTTTGAACCTTTTTTTAATCCACGCTGGCACCACTAACGACCACACAAAAGCGCCTATAAACATAAGTACCGCAATAACCACATTTCCAGTCGACATCACTACCAACAGAGCCAGCACTACCGTGACTGTAGGCCAGGTCACCTGGTGTCGCGTCATGTTTTTTCCATACGCGCTATTCATTCGCGCGTGGTACTCATTAAACTCCAGGATATCGGGCTTTCTTAAACTGTAATTAATTGTAGGCATATTTATTCCAAATAAAGATTATTGCTCATTTTATTACGACGTCTGTCGGTTCTGCCTGACCACTTCATATAATATGATGCCCGTCGCAACAGATACGTTTAGACTTTCTACCGCCGTAGACATGGGTATCTTAATCAACTGATCGCACTGCTGTTGTGTTAATTGCCGTAAACCTTTCCCTTCCGCGCCCATTACGATAGCGACTGAACCGGTTAACTCGGCGTTAAAGATGTCCTGCTCAGCCTCACCTGCGGCACCGCTTAACCAAACCCCTTCCTCTTTTAACCACTTCAACGTTCTCGATAAATTGGTCACTCGGTAAACCGGTAGCACTTCGGCAGCACCACTGGCCACCTTGCACACCGTTGCATTAATTCTGCAGCTATTATCCTTCGGTACAATCACGCCCTGTACGCCTGCGGCTAGAGCAGTTCGCATGCAAGCGCCCAAGTTGTGGGGATCGGTCACCTGGTCTAACACCAGGTAAAAGGCGTCGCATTGACGATACTTTACCGCTTTTTTTAACGCCTCTTCCGTTCGCTCTTGCGGCAACTTTGCAGCGATCAATACACCTTGATGATTGCCTCCAGCGGCTAGTTTTTCCAGTGTTTTTTTATCGACACTTTCATAACGAAACCCAAGCCGTTCGATCGTGGCTTTTATCTGCGTTAACTTACTATCCAGCCGTTCGCGATCCAGCCAAATATTAATAATTCGGTCTGCACCTTTTTCAAGTAGCGCCTCTACGGCATGAATACCATAGATAGTCTGCGACTCTGCCATTATCGTTTTTTTCTTTTATTGCGTTTAAATGAAGGTTTTTTCTTTGACGGTGTGCCAACCAGGGCCAGATCAATTTTCTTATCATCCAAATTGACCTTTACTAACTTAACTCTCAATTCATCGCCTAGTCGATACGCCTTATTGGTGCGTTCTCCAAGCAAACGATGTTTGGCCGCATCAAAATGATAATAATCATCCCCCAGCGCGGTTATATGCACCAGGCCATCAATGTATACGTCTTTCAATTCTACAAACAAACCAAACGACGTCACTGAAGACACGACACCGTTAAACTCCTGGCCGACCTTATCTGCCATAAACTCACATTTCAACCAGCTTTCAACGTCTCTGGTTGCTTCATCAGCCCGGCGATTACACTGCGAACAATGCTCACCAAACTGCAGCATATCCGCCTCTGAATAATTAAAGTTCTCAGGCTTCAAACCTTTGATGACGTGTTTAATCGCTCTGTGGGTTAACAAATCAGGGTAGCGACGAATCGGCGAGGTGAAGTGTGCGTATAAATCTAACGCCAAACCAAAATGACCTCTTTGTTCCGGACTGTATATCGCCTGAGACATTGTACGCAAAGTGACCGTTTCAATTAAATGTGCATCGGGCCGATCTTTGACCCGTCTGATCAGTTCTTTAAAATGATGAGGCTCAGGTTCTTCTCCACCGTCAAGGGTCAAGCCAAGTTCCGCTAAAAAGTCTCTAAGTTTTTGCAGTCTTTCCGCGCTGGGCCCATCGTGAACGCGCAATAAATTCGGTATTTTATGCTCTACTAAAAAGCGCGCTGTCGCAGCATTGGCAGCAATCATGCAAACTTCGATTAAACGGTGGGCATCGTGGCGAACGAGCGGCTCTATGGACTTAATTTTTCGTGATTTATCAAAAACAAATCGCGTTTCAAACGTATCAAACTCTAAGGCACCGCGCTGATCAGCTGCGGTTTTTAGTATTTGAAATAAATTATGCAATTCATTTAGATGCGGTATGAGTTTTTTATGCTGTTCAATCAAATCCGGTTCAGATTGGTCAAAAATAGCGCCCACCTGATCGTACGTTAAGCGAGCGTGTGAATGCATTAGTCCTTGGTAAAAATTCGAGTCTATTACCTTACCCGCTGAGTCAATTTGCATTTCACATATCATGCATAAACGATCAACGTGTGGGTTTAAACTACACAATCCGTTAGAAAGCACTTCTGGTAGCATTGGTATGACTTTCTCAGGGAAATAAACCGAATTTCCGCGCTCATAGGCTTCTTTATCTATCGCCGCGTCGGGTCTAACATAATGCGCCACGTCTGCGATCGCTACGCTTAGAGTCCAGCCTTTACTGGTTTTTTTGCACAAAACCGCGTCGTCAAAATCACGCGCATCTGCACCGTCAATGGTAACAAAAGGAAGTTTTCGCACGTCTTTACGGTCACTTAAATCCACGTCCGACACATCCATTGAAAATGTTTGCGCTTCATCAAGCACCTGTTGTGACCATTCATACGGCAAATCATATGAACGAATCGCCATATCTATTTCCATACCCGGCGCCATATGGTCGCCCATCACCTCGATGATTTTACCAATCGCCTGCGTGCGAGAAGAGGGATAACGCGTTATTTCCGCCATCACGATCTGGCCGTCTTTCGCGCCCAGGGTAAAATCTGATGGAATAAAAATATGCTGGAAGATACGTTTATTTTCGGCTTCTAGGTGAAAAACGCCCATTACGTCAAAAAATCGACCCACCACAGTTTTAACCCGTCGTTCAAGAACCTCAACGATTCGCGCTTCAATCTTGCCTTGTCGATTCATCTCTCCATGGCTAGCAACTACACGGTCACCATTTAATAAGGCGCGCATTTCTCGTGGCGGTATAAATAAATCGTCACCCCCGCCGTCACGCTTCAAAAAACCGAAGCCATCCGCGTGTCCAATAACCACACCCGTTTCAAGGTCACTTTGCTGTACTAAACAGTATTGTTCTTTACGGTTAAATAGCAACTCGCCAGACTTGAGCATGACCGACAATTGGCCAGACAGCGCTTTTTTGGCTTTTTTGGAGTTAACACCCAAACCCTCAATAATATCCAACCAGCCCAGTGGCGCTTGATGCTTAGCTAAAAAACCAATTAATTGGGGCTTGCTGATCAGGCCGTTAACGTCTTGAATCGTATTATCGTTATTGGGATTCTTGTTGGGGGATTTCTTTTTAGGCACAGCGTAATATGTTTAGTATAATTGAATTGACAAGCCTAATGCCCCTTAGTAGAGTTTGCAACCTAAAAATCGTTAATGCCCAGGTGGTGAAATTGGTAGACACGCTAGCTTCAGGTGCTAGTGGCCTTATGGCCGTGGAGGTTCAAGTCCTCTCCTGGGCACCATGTTAGATTGAAAAACGCCGAAAAGACCACGAGAAGTCATTTGTTCTTAAATGTGTTTACTTATAGCACACCAGCACCTTGACCTCTCCTCGTCTCAGATTACCCCATCCTTGAGACCTGCTATCGATAAAAGCAGCTTGCCGACTAAAGTATCCGGATTCAATTACACACGAGGCGACAGTCTATTTACCATCGCGCTACCGCTCCCTTTTTGAGTGTGCGAACTTAGCATTCGAAAGTCTTGCGTGGCTGAGATACACCAGCCGCTTCTTCCCCTTTGATGTAGGCCAGCATAGTGTCTGCATCAGAGACATCAAACGGATCCGATTCGCAGTTATCGGAAAAACCCTGCTCGACAAAGATCTTTTCTATCTTGCTGTCGTTAACAAGCATCGAGTAGCGCCATGAACGCATACCGAAACCAAGATTAGACTTTTCGACCAGCATACCCATCTTACGGGTGAATTCGCCATTACCGTCGGGCAGTAAGAAGATATTATGTAAGCCTAGTTCCTTGCCCCACTTGAACATCACGAATGCGTCATTCACAGAAACACAGATAATCTCGTCAACACTCTCAGCTTTGAAGTCCTCGTAGAGTTCGTCGTAACGGGGAAGGTGGTTAGAGGAACAGGTAGGTGTAAATGCACCAGGTAATGAAAAGACGATGACTTTCTTGCCGCCAAAAATATCCTGTGTTGTTTTATCCTCCCAACGAAAGGGATTCTCATCCTTGATAAGCTCATCACGAACGCGAGTTTTAAAGGTTACTTCAGGGACTTGATCTACTAAAAGCATATGCTACTCCGCATCATTTGTTTAAATAAAAAACAAATATACATCTTTGCTAGTGATCAGTAAAATTTTACAAATCAATGATTACATTCTAAAATATTGAACAACGACAGGAGCTAAGTACCGAACCATATGATCTCCATTAAGCAACTAACCTATGCACTCGCGGTTGAGAAAACACTCCATTTCAAGAAAGCCGCAGAATTGAGCAATATCAGCCAATCGGCGCTGAGTACTGCGCTCACCGAGCTGGAAAAACAGCTGGGACTGCAGATTTTTGAGCGGGACAATAAAAAAGTTTTGATTACACCTGTAGGGAAACAGGTATTAGAAAAGGCACGCAGTATTATACTTCAGGTCGAGGATCTACAGCACCTGACTGACAGTCAGAAAACCCCGTTGAGCTTTCCATTAACCGTCGGCGTGATTCCGACTGTCTGCCCCTACCTGTTACCCAAAATATTGCCAATTATGAACCAGCGATACCCGCAATCCCGATTGAATATTGTCGAAGATCAGTCGCATGTGCTTGTCGACATGGTCAGGCGCGGTGAAATCGACACAGCAATATTAGCGCTACCCTTCTCATGTGAAGGCCTGCTCAGCTTGGAATTTTGGCAGGAGGACTTTTACTGGGTAGCGTTAAAAGGGGAAAAACATGCACAGCAAAAAGAAATTACCAGCAATGAATTAAGCCATAGCAATTTAATGCTGCTAAAGGAAGGCCACTGCCTAAAAGATCATATTCTGGAAGCCTGTAAGTTACCACTGCAGGCCACCAATCAAGGCTTTAGCGCGACTAGCCTCAATACACTGGTGCAAATGGTATTGGGAGAACAGGGGACAACCCTGGTTCCGGAAATGGCTATAGCTCCTCTTATTTCTCAACACAAAGAACTTGCAGCTGTGCATTTGCATGAACCCAGCCCACACCGCCGAATCGCCTTCATTTTGCGTCCTAATTATACGCGCACATCAAGCATTGAAGCTCTGATTAACATATGTAAAGAAGCGCTGGGTTCGCAAAACTAAATTTATAAAAAACTGATCATTAACTTCTAGTTAATTCGATAGACTCATCAATATGATTACCATAGACTTTTTCCTGCACGTTTAATAAACCAGGCTCGGGAGGGCTACGACAATGCTAAAAAGATCAATTCCTTTATTTACCTCTTTTGCAATCACCATCGCAGCACTGATGCCGACAGGCTCATTAGCAACGGATACTATGGCTAAATCAAATCAGTTTTGGTGGCCGGAAAAACTAAACATGGAGCCTCTTCGTGCTCATGATGCCAGATCAAATCCCTATGGTGAAGATTTCAATTACGCCGAAGCCTTCAACAGCGTCGACCTCAAAGCGCTGAAAAAAGATATTGAGACGACATTAACAACATCTCAAGATTGGTGGCCTGCAGATTGGGGGCACTATGGTGGCCTTATGATCAGAATGGCCTGGCATAGTGCAGGCACCTACCGTACGGTAGACGGTCGCGGCGGTTCCGATGGTGCTCAACAACGCTTTGAGCCGCTCAACAGCTGGCCGGATAATGCCAGCCTGGATAAGGCACGTCGATTGCTATGGCCCATTAAGCAGAAATACGGACGTAATATCTCCTGGGGTGACCTGATGATTTTGGCAGGTAACGTCTCGCTGGAGTCCATGGGTTTTGAAACCTTTGGTTTTGCTGGTGGACGTTCAGACGACTGGGAACCTGATCTGGTTTACTGGGGGCCTGAAACCGTCATGCTTGCCAACGATAAGCGCTACGATAAAGATGGCAAACTGAAAAAACCCCTAGGAGCTGTACAGATGGGTTTAATCTATGTCAATCCGGAAGGCCCCAGCGGCAATCACGACCCGCTCTCCGCCGCCGCAGACATACGTGAATCGTTTGGTCGTATGGCGATGAACGATGAAGAGATCGTCGCGCTTATCGCAGGCGGACACACCTTAGGTAAAGCCCATGGCGCGGTCAAAGGAGAGTGTGTGGGTGCAGAACCTGCAGCCGCGGGTATTGAAGAACAAGGTTTTGGCTGGAAGAACAAATGTGGCAGTGGTAAAGGTGCTGATGCCATGACCAGTGGCCTCGAGGGTGCCTGGACTTCTACGCCAACGGCATGGTCTATGCTTTATCTCGATAATCTGATGCGCTTCGAATGGGTAAAAACAAAGAGCCCCGCTGGTGCAACACAATGGATTCCAACGGATGAGTCCGCCGCACAACTCGTACCGGATGCCCATATCAAGGGTAAACGACACGCGCCGATCATGTTCACCACGGACCTGGCGCTAAAGGAAGACCCTGGATTTCGCAAGATCAGCGAGCGTTTCCTGAAAAATCCTAAAGAATTTGACCTTGCCTTTGCCAAGGCCTGGTTCAAACTGACACATCGCGACCTGGGTCCACGTACACGTTATGTGGGCAGTGAAGTTCCTACCGAAGAATTAATTTGGCAAGACCCGGTTCCAGTCATTGATCATAAATTGATTGATAGCAATGACGCGGAAACATTGGGGACAAAGATTCTTAAGTCCGGCTTAACCATTCCTGAACTGGTCAGAACTGCCTGGTCTTCAGCATCCACTTTCCGTGGTTCCGACAAGCGCGGTGGTGCCAACGGTGCCCGTGTTTTACTTGCACCACAGAAAGATTGGGAAGCGAACAACCCTGAAGAACTGGCAAAAGCATTAAAAACCCTAAGCAAGGTACGGGATGACTTCAACAAGTCTCTATCGGGTGGAAAAAAAGTCTCTATGGCTGATGTGATTGTTCTGGGCGGCATTGCAGCCGTTGAAGAAGCTGCCAAAAAAGCCGGGGACAAAATTGAAATTCCATTTACACCTGGACGTACAGACGCCACACAAAAGCAGACTGATGTGAAATCTTTTGCATGGCTGGAACCTAAAGCAGACGCTTTTCGCAATTATTACAGCGACAACAGCTATGGTTCTCCAACAGAAATGCTGGTGGAAAAGGCTGACATGTTAACCTTGACCGTGCCTGAAATGACGGTACTGGTTGGCGGCATGCGCGCCTTGAATGCCAATGTCGGACAGTCTAAACACGGTGTGCTTACCGACAAACCCGGAACCTTGAATAATAACTTCTTTGTCAATCTACTCGACATGTCCACTCGTTGGTCAAAGTCATCCAAGTCTGATGGCATTTATGAAGGTCATGATCGCGCATCTGGCAAACTTAAATGGACAGCTACACCGGTTGATCTTATTTTTGGTTCCAGCTCCGAGCTGCGCGCAGTGGCAGAAGTCTATGCCTCTAACGACGGTAAAGAGAAATTTGTTAATGACTTCGTCGCAGCATGGACAAAGGTGATGAACCTTGATCGCTTTGATCTGAAATAATCATTAAACGACGGTTTACAGAGAATATCAGGGGTTAACTAAATTTGTACATCAACAGAACAGCGGCGGTTAAACGCCGCCGTTTTTTATTAAAAGTTGCTTTGTCTAAAATGCTCATCAGATGAATTGGCTCCACCTTAACGTCACTATTTTTCTCATTAGCGCGTTAATTAAATAAGCGTTTATATCTTCTGATTAAAACATTGATCTAGTAGCTCAAGTCCTCTCTGAGCTGCATAAATCAAGACTCTTTATAAACGCCCATCCGTTTCGCTTGAATCGAGCAAATACTTAATGTCGTAAAGCACTTGGTTCGCCTTGCCAAAAGCATGAATACCCCTCGCACCCAATGCTTTAAATTGATCGTGCGCAAGGGCGATAATAATCACAATCGTAGTCGCCATTAGCAGGGGTCTCGACTAAATTTAGTCCGTATTCGGCTTGAACGTCTTCTACATTAACTCAGGGGTCGCATACATCGACCTTGGCGTTTAGCTGCTGTAGCTCGTCGATCATTTCAATAACCCGAGTGTTTCTTAGGTCGGGGCAATTCTCTTTAAATGACAGACCCAACATTAATATGTTGGCGCCTACAATATTGATTTTTTTTATGGCCATGAGTTTGACGACCTCACCCACTACAAACGAGCCCATATTGTCGTTAATGCGCCGTGCGGCGGAAATAACTTGCGGATGCTAACCCAGCGTGACCGCTTTATGTACTAAATAATACGGATCGACACCGATGCAATGCCCACCAACCAAACCTGGCCTAAAAGGCAAAAAGTTCCATTTTGTACCGGCGGCTTCTAACACTTCTTGGGTATCAATCCCGATTCGATTAAAAATTAACGCCAATTCATTAACCAAGGCAATGTTAATGTCACGCTGGGTGTTTTCAATCACCTTACTGGCCTCGGCCACCCTAATGCTGCTGACCTTAAACGTGCCGGCTGTAATAATCGTTTGATAAAGCGCATCGATTGTTACTGCTATGGCCGGGGTAGAGCCTGAAGTGACTTTTACAATCGAGCTAAGAGTATGCGTTTTATCCCCCGGGTTAATCCGTTCGGGGCTATAACCACAATAAAAGTCGTGATTAAATCGCAGCCCCGAAAGCTGTTCAAGAATCGGCACACACACTTCTTCGGTCGCGCCGGGGTACACCGCCGATTCATAAATAACGATATCGCCCTTGCTTAGACTTAAGGCAACTGTTTTTGTCGCCTCTTTAATGGGTGTTAAATTGGGATAATTGCCGTTATCGATCGGTGTTGGAACGGTAATGATGTAGATATTAGCTCGGCCAATGCCGGTAGAATTCGTCGTAAAGCGTAATTGCTTTGCTTTAACCACTTCGTCGACGGGGACTTCTAAGGTGGCGTCTTTACCGTCATTCAAAGCCGAAACGCGCTCTTTATCTATATCAAATCCTATCGTAGGGTACTACTTTGCAAACTCCATCGCCAAAGGTAGGCCCACATACCCGAGGCCAATAACTGCAATATTAAAATCCATTTTGAACCAACGATTAAATGATTAGAATAGCTCTATTTTCTACTAATTTTTAATCTAGAAACAGGTCAACTTGTAGGGGTTTTGTAGAATCGACGGCGTATTGATCAAAATTGCTAATCCCACGTTCGCGCAAAATTTCTTCATCACTAAAAAAGTTACCCGTACAAGCCGCGCTGTCCTTTAGAAGTAGCGCGCAAGCGGCTTCGGCCACAATAGCCGGTATACGACAGTTTTCGGCTTTAACCAGGCCAGAAAACATGGCCAACGCGGCAGTACCAATAACCGTACGAGGCCAGAGCGAATTAACGGCAATACCGAAAGGCTTAAATTCTTCTGCGAAGCCCAATACGCACATACTCATACCGTATTTAGCGATGGTATAGGCGGTGTGATTTTTAAACCACTTAGGCTGCATATTCAGTGGTGGGGACAGCATCAAAACGTGTGGGTTCTTAGCATTTTTTAAATACGGTAAAGCCGCCTGAGTACAGGCAAAGGTGCCGCGCGTATTAACATCCATCATCAGGTCAAAACGCTTCATCGGCGTGTCTAGCGTCCCGGTTAAACTAATGGCACTGGCGTTATTCACCAATATATCTAAGCCACCAAAGTGTTCAGCCGCTTGCGCCATGGCTAGAGCAACATTCTGTTCATCGCGAATATCCAATTTAATGGCGAGCGCTTGACCACCCGCCTCTTCGACCGCTTTAGCAACGGTGTGTATGGTTCCTGGCAAGGTTGAGTGTGGCTGATCAGATTTCGCGGCAATCACGATATTGGCGCCGTCTTGAGCAGCGCGTAATGCTATCGCCTCGCCTATTCCTCTACTGGCGCCTGTAATAAATAGCGTTTTTCCTTTTAAAGTAGCCATTCAATCTCCTGTTTATATTAAGTATTAAATTTTGCTCTACGCTTCTCACAAAAAGACGTAACGCCTTCTGTAAAATCAGCTTTGAGCATGCTTTGTTGAAAGTTATCCGCCTCCTGATCTAGGCGTTCAGTTAAGCTGACTTCATACGTTTGGTTCAATAAATGTTTGGTCCTGGCTAATACATCACTGGGGCCATCGCAGAGCAAAGTCGCCAACTCAAGCGTTTTTGTTTCCAGCATATCCGTCGCGACAACCTGGTTGACCATCCCCCATTGTTCGGCCTCTTGCGGTGAAAATCGCTTACCCGTTAAAGCAAGCTCCATCGCCCTTTTTTGACCCACCGCGCGTGGCAAGAAATACGTCATACCGCCGTCCGGTGTCGTACCAATTTTGCAATAGGCGACGGAAAAAACACTGCTTTCAGCCGCCACCACCAGGTCACAGGCCAACATTAAACTTAAACCGAACCCTGCGACGGCGCCCTGTACACTGGCGATAACGGGTTTATCCATAGATTGAATATTGCTAATCGCCTGGTGTAACACACTGAACATTTCTTCCGGGTACGCCGATACGCCCTCTTTCGCGTAAGCATCGGCTAACGATTTAAAATAATCGATGTCACCACCTGCCATAAAATGATCACCCGCACCTTTAACGATAACGCAACTAATTTGCTCATCATTTTTTAGTTCCTCCGTACAACGTTTCAAGTCTGCAGGCATATCTGCACCTAAAACATTCAGTTTTTCCGGGTTATTTAAAATCAGCCACGCAATACTTCCTTTTTTTTCGAGCTTAACTACAGGCATTATTTCTTCCTTATCTGATATGGGTTTGATTAAGCTTCATTCGTTTGGATTATTACAACAATAGTCTTGCACCTTTTGTTGAAATGCGTTAGAACAAAGCAGCGAACATGGAGGTTATACTACTTTTTTTTAGGTTGCTGTCAACTTTAAGTTGACCTTAACGTAAAGTTAAAGCATATTACGGATGGTTTAAAAATAATTGTTTATAATATTCTGGAGAACTGTAATGAAATCACCTCGTTCAAAAACAATAGCTTTAGTATTAACCTTATCACTCTCATTTTTCACCAGCCTAGCCTTTGCCGCCGCGTTTGCCGTTGCTGAACAAAGTGCTCTTGGCCTGGGTAATGCCTTTGCAGGTGGTGCCGCTTCTGCGGATGACGCTTCGACTATTTGGTATAATCCGGCGGGAATGACACGTATTAAAGGTAACCAGATGGTAGCCGGAATGCATATCATTGCTCCTTCTTTTGATTTTAAAGACGAGGGGAGTACAACTGGACTTGGCGCGGCGATTGCTGCCGATGGCACTAATAATGGCGGACGAGTAGGTTACGTGCCCAATTTTTATTACGTACACAGCCTTAGTGACGAACTGAAGCTTGGCCTTGGTATCAACGCTCCTTTCGGCTTAGCCACAAAATACGGTAACGACTGGGTGGGGAAGTACCAGGCTATCGAATCTGAAATTGTGACCGTTAACGTTAATCCATCGATCGCCTGGAAAGCCTCGCCTGACCTTTCGCTCGGTTTTGGTATCAGCATTCAATACATTGAAGCCACCTTGAATAACAAAATAGACTTTACGACTGTTTGTTACTCTGCTAGTTCGGGTGCTACAACCTGTGGAGGCGCACCAGGGTCGAGCACAAATGATGGTTTTGCTCACTTGGAAGCGGATGATATTTCATATGGCTTTAACTTTGGAGCGCTATATAGCCTGTCTGAAAAAACGCGTATCGGCTTCGCTTATCGCTCAGAAATAAAACACGACCTAGAGGGCGACGCAGACTTTACAGTACCAGCTGCCGTTTCCGGAACAATCCCTGCATTGGGCGTAGCCTTTGCAGACACAAAGTTAAGCTCTCAACCCGACCTGCCCGCCAGTGCCTCCTTAAGCATCCACCATCAGGCGGATAAAAACCTGGCCATTATGGCTGATGCTACCTGGGTGGGCTGGAGTTCCGTACCTGAGTTGCTAATCACGTTTGACAACCCTGCAAAAACTGATGCCGTTGAAGAGTTAAGATTAAAAGACAATATTCGCCTCTCAGTTGGCACTACGTATTCAACGGATGGGCCCTGGACGTATCGCGCAGGTTTCGCTTTTGACGAAGGCGTCGCCAGAAATGCGGCTACTCGCTCCGCTAGATTCCCAGACAATGATCGTTATTGGTTAACATTTGGCGCGAGTTACCAATTAGCCGAAGACTTATCCATTGATGCCGGCTACGCACATATCTTTGTACCCGACACAAAAATTAACCGAGTTGGTTCAACGGGTGAAACATTGGTTGGCAAATATGAATCTGAAGCCGATATTTTGAGTGCCCAGATTCGCTGGGATATGTAAGCCAATTATGGCGTGTTTTTTTAACATTAAAGCCCCCTTTATCGGGGCTTTTTTATATGAGATTATTATCTAATAAGCCTATTTAAACCTACAGGCCAAACAGGAGAACAACATGGATAGACCCTGGTTAAACAACTACCCAAACGGCGTTAGCGCCGATATTGATATCCACAAATTTAACTCGGTCATTGATATTTTCGAACAGAGTGTAAAGGCCTATGCTGACCGACCCGCCTTCAGCAACTTCGGCAAATCACTGACTTATTCAGACTTTGAGCTAGCAACAAGCGCCCTCGCCGCCTATCTTCAGCAAACACTCAAACTTAAAAAGGGCGACCGCGTAGCGATTATGATGCCTAATTTACTGCAAAATCCGGTCTCAATATTTGCCGTACTTAGAGCAGGCTTAACGGTGGTCAATACCAATCCTCTATACACCGCGCGTGAATTACGTCACCAGCTGAAAGATTCCGGCGCAAAAGCGATTATCGTCGTTGAAAACTTTGCCCATACCGTTGAAACCGTTTTAGCCGATACGGATGTTGAGCACGTTATCGTCACAAAAATGGGTGATATGCTCGATTTCCCTAAATCCATGCTGATTAACTTGGTCGTTAAGTACGTTAAAAAAATGGTGCCCAGCTATACCTTTGCAACTGCCACTTCATTTAAAACCGCCTTATCAGAAGGCTCACAGCTTAAATTTGAAAACACTCCATTGACGCATGAAGACATTGCATTTTTACAGTATACCGGCGGCACAACGGGGGTTGCTAAAGGCGCGGTACTGACGCACAAAAATATGGTGGCTAATATGCTACAGGCATCCGAGTGGATTAAAAATGACGTAGTCCCAGGTAAGGAAGTGATTATCACTGCACTGCCTCTGTATCACATCTTTTCGTTAACGGCGAATTGCTTAGTCTTCATGGATGCGGGTGCGCACAATATATTAATTACTAACCCAAGGGATTTTAAAGGGTTTGTAAACGAACTTAAAAATACACACTTTAGTGTAATAACAGGGGTCAATACGTTATTCAACGCGCTTTTGAACACCGAAGGTTTTGCCGACATTGACTTCTCGGCGCTTAAATTAACGCTCGGTGGAGGTATGTCCGTACAACCAGCCGTCGCCGCGCAGTGGAAACAAATGACTCATTGCACCTTGATCGAAGCTTATGGGCTGACAGAAACATCACCAGCCGTCTGTATAAACCCGTTGAACCTGAAGGATTATAACGGCAGCATTGGTCTGCCCATTTCATCGACCTACTGCCAACTCATAGACCTGGACGGTAATACAGTGACCGATGGAGAGCCTGGCGAATTATGCGTTAAAGGCCCGCAAGTAATGAAGGGCTACTGGAACCGTCCTGAAGAGACTGCCAACGCATTTACAAAAGATGGCTGGTTGAAAACAGGTGATGTGGCGAAAATGGATGACAATGGCTTTTTTTATATCGTTGACCGGATAAAAGACATGATTTTGGTTTCTGGCTTTAATGTTTATCCGAATGAAATAGAGAGCGTAATCGTTGAGCACAAAGGTGTTTTAGAATGTGGCGTTATTGGTGTGCCAGATGAGAAGCGTGGCGAAGCCGTTAAGGCATTTGTCGTTAAAAAAGATGATACTTTAACCGAAGACGAGCTATTGAGTTTTTGTAAAGAACGCCTTACCGGATATAAAATACCCGATAAAATTGTTTTTATTAAAGAACTACCAAAAACTAACGTGGGAAAGGTATTGCGACGTGAACTTAGATCACTTTAATTAATACACTTATTTTAATTAGCCTTTAATTTTTATTGACGTTAACGTCAATTTAATACATATTACGTAAAAAGGAGATTTAAATGAAGGAAGAATTATATACCGCAACGGAATTAGGCGACCTCCTTGGTGTGTCAGCTCGCACCTTGCGCTTTTATGAAACCAAGCAATTGATCAACCCAAAACGAGTGGGTAACCGACGAATTTATAACTACAAAGATAGCGCACGGATGAAACTGATACTTCGTGGTAAGCGAATTGGTTTTTCACTCGACGAAATCAAGAAGTTTTTAGATCTATACGATGCCGATCCAAACCAAATTAAACAGCTAAAATTACTTCAAGATGGCATTGAACAGAGAATGGCGCAACTTAACCAGCAAAAGAAAGATATCAATAAAACTTTAAGCGAACTAAAAGAAATACAAAGCGCTACAGCTGAAGCACTCAACCAAAAACCCAACAAATAACGGAGCTATCATGAAAAATGTCGTCATCGCCGCTTATACAAGGTCTCCACAAACATTTGCTTTTAAAGGTGCCTTAGCCCGGGTTAGACCCGATGATATCGCCGCACAGGTAATTGCAGGGCTTATCGCTAAAACAGGTATTGACCCCAATACGCTGGAAGACCTGATTATGGGCTGTGCTTTTCCAGAAGGTGAGCAAGGCTTTAATATAGCGCGGCTCGTCGGCTTCATGGCGGGTTTACCTCAATCAGTTGGCGGCGTTACCGTCAATCGTTTCTGTGGTTCATCTATGCAGGCCATTCATATGGCCGCAGGTGCCATTCAGATGAATGCAGGCGAGGCTTTTATTTGTGCCGGCGTGGAATCGATGAGCCGCATTCCGATGGGTGGTTACAACCCAATGCCTAACCCCGAATTATTTAAAACGCTTCCCGCCGCGTATATTGGCATGGGCGAAACCGCTGAGAACGTCGCCAGGCTATATAATTTAACGCGTGAACAACAAGACGAATTCGCCGTTCTTAGTCAACAAAAAGCCGCTTCCGCACAGCAAAAGGGGAGTTTTATCGATGAGATTATTCCGATTGTCAGCAAAACAGGAACCATCGACACCGACGGCTGCATACGCCCCGGCACCTCGAGTGCCGACCTGGCGAATTTGAAACCCGCGTTCATGGCTGATGGTACGGTAACGGCTGCTACATCTTCCCCATTGACGGATGGCGCATCTGCCACCTTAGTTTGTAGCGAAGACTACGCCCGGCAACAAGGCTTAACGCCACTAACCCGTATAAAAAGCATTGCGGTGTCTGGCTGCGCACCGGAAACGATGGGTTTAGGCCCCATTTTAGCGACCAAAAAAGCCCTCCAACGCGCCGCGTTAAAAATTGAAGATATCAATATTATTGAAATAAACGAAGCCTTTGCCAGCCAGTCGATCGCCTGCATCCAGGACCTGAACATCCCAATGGAGCGCGTCAATCTCGACGGTGGCGCTATCGCTTTAGGTCACCCCCTTGGAGCAACGGGGGCGCGCATCACCGGCAAAGCGGCTGCCTTATTGTCACGTGAAAACAAACGTTATGCCCTAGCCACACAGTGCATTGGTGGCGGCCAGGGTATCGCCACGATTTTGGAGTCACTGCAATGAAAATAGAAACCGTTGCTGTGATTGGCGCCGGCGTCATGGGCAGCGGAATAGCCGCGCAAATAGCCAATGCGGGTAAAAAGGTATTGTTATTAGATATCGTACCCGATGGCGCAGAAAACAGAAATATCATCGCTGAAAGCGCCATCGAAAAGCTGTTAAAACTCAAACCAGCGGCGCTAATGCATAAACGCAATGCAAAAAACATTAGCGCGGGAAACCTTGAGGACAACTTATCAGACCT
>JBLIAQ010000009.1:0-21918 GCA_047634535.1 Cycloclasticus sp. | reverse complement strand
ATAGACCTTACCTTTACCGGTGCAAAATGGTCCGGCCCGAAGGCTTTTGAAGAAGCCAAAGTAACCCCGGCGGATATCGATTATGCTTCAATTTATGACTCGTTTACGATCACCGTACTAGAAACGCTAGAAGACCTTGGGTTTTGTGAGAAAGGCAAGGGTGGACAATTTGTTGCCGATGGTAATCTAATTTCGGGTGTCGGTAAGTTGCCCTTTAATACCGATGGCGGGGGCTTATGCAATAACCATCCGGCTAACCGAGGCGGTATGACAAAGGTACTGGAAGCGGTACGTCAATTACGTGGTGAAGCACACCCAATGGTTCAGGTACCCAACTGCAAACTGGCCGTTGCCCATGGCACTGGCGGATCTGTCGGTACTCGTATGGGTAGCGCCACTGTTATTCTTGAGAGGGAAGACGCATGAGTCAATTACCAGCACATAATTCTGCTCCACAGAGCAATATTGAAATTCAGCCATTTTGGGATGCTACCGCGGAGGGTAAGTTATTACTCAAAAAGTGTAATGCTTGTGGTGAAATTCATTACTACCCACGTAGTATCTGTCCGTTCTGTTTTAGCGATGATACGGTTTGGATCGAGGCTTCTGGTAAAGGAATCATCTATAGCTACAGCGTTATTCGAAGGGCCGAAGTGCCTTACGTTATCGCCTATGTCACCCTGCAAGAAGGCCCGACCATGATGACCAATATCATTGATTGCGATATCGACTCGGTACGGATTGATATGGCGGTAACAGTTAGCTTTGTCGATACCGGCGAAGGCACCGCCTTACCGATGTTTACCCCCGCATAAATTTAAACTAAACAAGAAGGAAAAAACATGAGTTATCAAGATATTCTCTATGACATAAAAGACAGTATAGCGACCATCACCATCAACCGACCGAAGGTGCTAAATGCCTTTACTGGCGATACCATTAAAGAAATGGAACACGCACTGGATGCAGCGGCGGCTGACCCAGCCGTTGGCGTAATTGTGTTAACGGGTGTTGGCGAAAGAGCCTTTTGCGTGGGCGGCGACGTTAATTGGGAAAAAGGTGCCAGTGACGGAGATAGCTCAGACAGTGGCTTAAAAGATTTGGAGTTCAATTTTAACCATCAACTACTCGCTTGCCCTAAGCCCGTTATTTGCCGGGTTAACGGTTACGCGATTGGCGCAGGCAATCATATCGCTTATTTCTGCGACGTTACGATCGCCGCTGAACACGCCATTATGGGGCAAAATGGTCCTCGTGTAGGCTCACCAGCGGGTGGTTATATAGTGGCCCATGCAGCCAACTGTATTGGCCATAAACGCGCGCGCGAAATGTGGATGTTTGCTCGGCGCTACTCGGCTCAAACCTTTATGGACTGGGGCCTAGTGAACGCGGTTGTGCCAATGGCGGAACTTGATGCAGAAGTTGAAAAATGGGCAAAAGAACTACTCGCGCTTAGTCCAACCTGCCTTAAAATTCTTAAGCGTTCGTTCTATCACCACGCCGAGCCTATTTTAGGCAAAGATATGAACCACCTTGTCGAAGAAGTGGCGCCTAACTATTTTGAAACTGGCGAACAACTTGAAGGTGCAAATGCGTTTTTAGAAAAAAGAACACCTGATTTCACTCCATTTCGTTAACCAGGATTCAACGTCCGACAACGGACGGGTAAACGCAAAGAATGGTCAACGGTCAAATTAATTGAGGAAGGCGTGATGAAAAATAAAATGTGTGAGATGTTCGGTATTGAGCTGCCTATTTTTGCCTTTTCTCATTGCCGTGACGTAGTGGTTGAAGTGTCTAAGGCCGGTGGTATGGGTGTATTAGGCATGGCGCGCATGAGTCCAGAACGAGTTGAAGAAGAACTGAAATGGATTGATGCGCATATCGATGGCAAACCGTATGGTATCGATGTGCTGATGCCGAGTACCTTTGCCGATAGCAGCGATATGAAATACGATCCTGAGAACTTATTACCGCAAGAACACGTTAATTTTGTCAGGAAAATGCTCGATGATGCAGGTGTCCCACAGCTACCGAAAGACGAAGCGGATGAAATTAAACGCGAGATCGTGAAGGGCATTAATTTTACCCCGGCCGAAAGTTTGCAGATGATTGAAACGGCGCTAAATCATCCGATTAAATTAATCGTTAGCGCCTTGGGCACACCGCCGCTTGAATTGGTCGAACGCGCCCACGCACGCGGCATTAAAGTGGGCGCATTAGCGGGTAAAGCTAAGCACGCACTGAAGCATAAACAGGCGGGTTGTGATTTTGTCGTCGCGGTAGGCTCAGAAGCCGGTGGCCATACGGGCGATGTAACATCAATGGTGTTATGGCCATCTATCGTTGATGCCGTCGCACCGATGCCCGTATTGGGTGCAGGTGGGGTGGGTAATGGTCGTCAATTAGCTGCTGCATTGGTGTTGGGTTGTGAAGGGGTCTGGAGCGGCTCACTCTGGCTTAAAACGGCGCAAAGCGAGGTAACGCCCGAAATTAAGCAAAAAATGTTTGAAGCAGAAGCGAGTGACGCGATATTGACTAAAAGCGTTACAGGAAAACCCTGTCGAACCCTGCGCAATAAATTTTCTGAAGCCTGGGAATTACCGGGTGCACCGGCGACCCTACCCGCACCTACGCAAAACTACTTATGGTGGCAAGAAGGTAGAACGCGAGTTGAAAGGGCGAAGGCTAAAGACTTTTTGACCTATCCAGTAGGGCAAATTGTTGGAGAGATGAAAGAAGAAATTTCTGTAAAAGAGACGGTATATCAGCTGCTCAATGAAATGCTAGAGGCGCGTGAACGCTTCGAGAATATCCTCTAGATCGACATTAATTGGAGTAGTCATGCAAACGACGGGGCCACTGGCAGGCGTTAAAGTATTAGATTTAAGTTCGGTTATCTTAGGCCCCTATATATCTCAATTAATGGCTGATTGGGGTGCTGAGGTGATAAAGATTGAAGCACCCAGCGGCGATACCACGCGCAACCTGGCGACTGCGAAAAACCCAGGTATGTCGGCGATGTTCATGAATATGAATCGCAACAAACGAAGCCTTGTACTGGATTTAAAAAAGCCCGAATCGCAGGAAATATTAGCGCGATTGATTGCTGAGAGCGATATTCTGGTTCATAACTACCGCCCACGACCCGCTAAAGAGTTGGGCCTGGCTTATGATCAACTCTGTAAAATTAATCCTAAACTCATCACTTGCATAGCGGTAGGCTATGGTCGAGGAGGGCGTTACAGTGAACGGCCCGCCTATGACGATCTCATTCAGGGGATTAGTGGTATGGCCGATTTGATCGGTCAATACACGCAATCTTCACCGGCCTATGTACCTACGGCTCTGGCCGATAAAGTCGGTTCATTAATGTCACTATCGGGCATTCTTGCAGCACTGTATAAGCGTGAAAGAACCGGAGAGGGTGAGGAAGTTGAAGTGCCTATGTTTGAGACACTCGCTTCCTTTTTAATGGTCGAGCACCTAACCGGGCCGGCCTACGAACCGCCGCTTGGTCCAGGGGGTTATATACGCCAAATGGCACCGACTCGGCGCCCATTTAAAACGAAAGACGGTTTTATCAGTGCGCTGCCTTATACCGATAGGCATTGGAGGAGTTTTTTTACAATAACGGGCTGCGCTGAATTGGCCGATGACTCAAGGTTTAAACATATTACCAACCGAACTGAGCATACCGCTGAACTTTACCAGTTGGTTGAAACATTATTGATGAAAGAAACCACAGCGTATTGGTTGAAGGTACTCGAAGAGAACGATATCCCCTTTGCGCCGATTTCGACCCTGGATGATTTGTTGAACGACCCTCATTTACAGGATGTTGGTTTTTTTGAACAGTATGATCATCCAACTGAAGGACGCTTGCGTAGGGTGACATCTCCGGTCAAGTTTTCCAAATCAACACCTGAATTTCAATTTGGCGCACCCCATTTAGGTGAAAATAGCCGAGAAATTTTGCTGGAGTCAGGCTTTGATGAGCAACAAATCGACGCGTTTATCGAGTCTGGTGTAACCGCTAGCTAATTAACTCTAGCGTGGACGTTCACCCTTAATCGACACGCGGTGAAGTAGGCGACGAGAACCCGTGTAATCGTTAACTGGGTAATGATGTGTAGCACGATTATCCCATAACGTTACGGCGCCTAAAGTCCATTTATAGCGGCATTGGAATTCTGGTTTGCGCGAGTGTTTATACAGATAATTCAATAGCTCTTGGCTTTCTTCCTCACTCCAGCCTTCAAAATGCAAAGTATGCGCTTCATTGACGTATAAAATCTTTTCTCCGGTTTCTGGGTGGGTACGTACCACGGGGTGAGTATTGGTAATGACCTGCATCGTTGAGATATCCCCACTAAAGCGAATAGCCCGTGTTTTTGATACATCGGCCTTGGATGAAGTATTGACAGCCTTCAGCCCATCTATTTGTTGTTTTATTTCGTCGGGTAAGGCCAGGTAAGCGCTAGCCATATTTGCAAATAAGGTGTCGCCACCCAATGCCGGTAACTCAATGGCATATAAGCTGGCGCCTAATGCCGGCTCTTCGAGATAAGTCGTATCGGTATGCCAGATGCCACCAAAGTTAATTTTTTCCTCAGGCAATTTAAGAACTTCTGCGATAAAGGGGTAGCCTTCCATCCCATCGAGAAAAGGGTACTTGTCCAAAACACCAAATTGTTCTGTAAAATCAAGTTGTTGCTGAGGCGTAAGCTTTTGCTCGGGAAAGAATAGAACCTTTCGTTGTAACCACGTGGCTCTTAGTTTTTTAAGCGTATCTGCTTCAATCGGTCTGGATAAATCAAGCCCATATATATAACTACCTATCGAGGGAGTTAAGTGTTCTACATCGAAATGTTTATTCATTATCGTCCTTGAACTATTTGTATTAATCACTTGATATCATACGGTAAAGCCGAGTTGTTCAAAAAAGCCTAAGCTTTCTGGATTAGATAAGGTGTGTTTATTGTAGCCATGCGCGCTAGTCTTCCCAGGCATCTAATATTTCTCTTGCGGCTCTGAAAGCTTCCTGCGCGGCAGGTGCGCCGCAATACACGGCCGAATGCAACAGTGTTTCACGTATTTCTTCTTTGCTACAGCCATTGCGTAGAGCGCCGCGAACATGGCCTTTAAGCTCGGCGGGGGCTCTAAGGGCCGCCAGCATGGCAAGCGTAATAAGGCTACGCGTTTTCAGTTCTAAACCAGGCCTGTTCCAGGTAGCCCCCCAGCCGTGTTCGTTGATGTATTCCTGTACCGGTTCAGTTAACCAGTCAGCACTATCCATGGCTTTATCAACAAACTCATCACCCATTACTTGACGGCGAATGCTTTCACCAGAGGCTTTATCGGTACTATTGATAGCCATTATTTACTCGCTATTGTTTAAAAAGTCATTTCCGGTACGATAGCAGGAATCACTAATTTACCGGCTGTTTTCTGTTGAATCTCTTCAACAGAAACCCCCGGTGCACGTTCAACCAGGTGGAAAGAACCGTCTTTAATATCCATAACTGCAAGGTCGGTTACAACACGTTTAACGCAGCCAACACCCGTTAATGGCAGGCTGCATTTCTCTAGTAATTTAGAGTTGTCGCGTTTGTCTGCATGCATCATGGTGACAATAATATTATCAGCGCCGGCTACTAAATCCATTGCTCCACCCATCCCTTTGACCAATTTCCCAGGGATCATATAAGAAGCAATATTACCGTGATGGTCGACTTCAAATGCACCAAGTACGGTTAAATCAACGTGGCCGCCACGAATCATGGCAAAACTTTCGGCAGATGAAAAAATTGAAGCGCCTAATGCGGTTGTTACTGTTTCTTTGCCAGCGTTGATCATATCGGCATCGACTTGATCTTCTGTGGGGTAGGGGCCTATACCCAATAAACCATTTTCAGATTGCAACATAACTTCAATATCGGCAGGGACGTAATTAGCAACTTGCGTGGGGATACCGATTCCGAGGTTAACGTAATAACCGTCTTGTAGCTCTTGAGCCACTCGCATGGCAATTTGGTCGCGATTTAATGACATAACAGGATCCTTTATTTTTTTGACAGGGTGATTTTTTCGATACGCTTTTCGAAATTCCCTTTGATAATACGGTTTACATAGATACCCGGGGTATGGATATGATTAGGGTCTAATTCGCCAACTTCAACAATTTCTTCAACTTCAACCACGGTTATTTTGCCAGCGGTGGCCGCCATTGGGTTGAAGTTCATCGCTGTATTACGGTAGACAAGGTTGCCAATTTTATCGGCCTTCCAGGCTTTAACGAGAGCAAAGTCACCGGTCACACCTTCTTCTAAAATGTAATCACGGCCATTAAATTGCTTAACCTCTTTACCTTCAGCTACCAGTGTACCAACGCCAGTTGCGGTGTAAAAACCTGGGATACCCGCGCCACCTGCACGCATTTTTTCGGCTAATGTTCCTTGCGGTGTTAAATCCACCTCAAGTTCACCGGAAAGGTATTGACGTTCAAATTCGGCATTTTCACCGACGTAAGAAGACACCATTTTTTTTATTTGTTTATTTTCTAATAGCATGCCAAGGCCAAAATTATCGGTACCACAATTGTTTGAAACAATCGTTAAGCCCTTAACCGCTCTTTTTTTAATTTCGCAAATCAAGCCTTCTGGGATGCCGCAAAGTCCAAAACCGCCAGCAATGATTGTCATATCATCGGTAAGTCCTTCCATCGCCTCTTCATAGCTAGATACAACCTTGTTAAAACCGCTCATGTCTTACTCCTGCTTTATTTTTTTGTAACTATTAACTTATTTATAAACTAGGCCCACTTTACTATTGTTAGAGCAGTTAAGCTGCTGTGTAATATAGCGTCCAGCTGCCGCCAGTTTTTCTAGATCAATACCGGTTTTAATACCCATTCCATGCAACATATAAACCACATCTTCAGTAGAGACATTACCCGATGCGCCTTTGGCATAAGGGCAGCCACCCAGTCCTGCGACGGAAGCGTCAATATTTGAAATGCCGTATTCAAGGCAAGCAAAAATATTAGCCAACGCCTGACCGCGTGTATCGTGAAAATGAAGAGCAAGCTTGTCAGCTGCTACCTCTGCCAACACCGCTTCGATCATTTTTTGTGCCTTAATTGGCGTACCTATACCGATGGTGTCACCCAATGACACTTCGTAGCAGCCCATATCCATTAATGTTTTTGTTACCCGTACTACTTCTTTCACAGAGACATCGCCTTCATAAGGGCAGCCTAAAACACAAGAGGTATAACCACGAACCCGAATGCCGTTGTCTGCCGCTTTTTGCATCAAAGGTTCGAAACGTTTAAGTGATTGTTCAATCGTGCAATTGGTGTTTTTCTGACTGAATGTTTCCGATGCGGCGGCAAACACAGCGACTTCTTTCGCGCCGCTGTCTAAGGCGCGGTCAAAGCCCTGTGAATTGGGTGTTAAAACAATATAACGGGTATCATCACGCGCTGTTAAACCATTAAGAACATCTGCTGCATCTGCCATTTGAGGTATCCATTTAGGGCTAACAAAACTGCTTACTTCGATGTCTTTAAGCCCGGCGTCACAGAGTCTATTGATTAGCTCAAGCTTGACAGCGGTCGATACCTCGGCCTTGATGTTTTGCAAACCATCGCGTGGAGATACGTCGATAATTCGAACTGCTTCAGGGTAGTTTTTGGACATATTATTTTTCCGCTTCGAGAAAGGTAATTAAGGTGGCATCCGCTTCGACAAAGTCTTCTTCTATATAAAACACCTGATCAACCTTACCATCGAAAGGAGCGTTCAGCGTGTGCTCCATTTTCATCGCTTCGATAATAGCGAGAGGCTGGCCTGCAGAGACAGAATCACCACTACCGACCAGTAATTTTAATAATTTACCCGGCATCGGGGCGGTCACCGTTGAAGCTCCACCGATAGTTGTTAAATCCGGTTCGAACGGGTTAACTTCGTTAAGAGAATACCAGCGATTTTTCCATGAAATAAGACTGTTATTTTTATATTTAAGGGTAATAAAGCGTTCCCAACTGCCATTTATTTGCAGACGAATTACGTTATCGCCAAGTGCTTCAGCGATTACATCCAGATCATTGTCTAAATGGAAGATAAAGTGCTGGTCGTACTCGGTGACCTTAATTTCCAGATTATCGCTGTCTTCGTAGCTGAAAAACAGGCTTCGCTGACTCTGTCCATTAGGGCGCCAGCCCGTCGTATCAAACCAGGGTGAATTGGATTCAGTAGACAACAGCGCCATCTCGGCGACGGATTGTTGACATTCTAACGAGGTCTGTACGCTAGCGGCCAATAATACCTGCTGAGGCAACTCAACACGGCTATCGGCGAGTAAAGTGTCTAGTTTTTTATCGATATACTGGGTATCAATTTTGTTTTCGATAAAGTCTGGGTGGGTCGACAGAGTTTGTAGAAAGGCAATATTGTTTTCAACACCTATGATGCCACTTTCGCCTAAGGCTTTGAGTAAGCGTTCGCGTGCAACTTCGCGGTTTTCACCCCAAACGACCAATTTAGCAATCATCGGGTCATAGAAAACACTGATCGTATCGCCTTGTTCTACACCGGTTTCGACGCGTACATGAGCACTCGTTTCAGGGAAGCGAAGGTGATGTAGTTTACCGGTCGACGGTAAAAACAAATTGCTCGGGTTTTCTGCGTATAAACGGGTTTCAAACGAATGCCCCGTACTGCTAATTTGTTCCTGTTTTAGTGGTAAAGGTTCACCTGCGGCGACGCGTACCTGCCATTCAACCAGGTCTTGCCCGGTAACCATTTCGGTCACAGGATGCTCTACCTGAAGGCGGGTATTCATTTCCATAAAATAGAAAGAGCGATCTTCGCCAACAATAAATTCAATCGTACCGGCGCCCAGGTAACTAATAGCGCGGGCCGCGTTTACCGCTGCAATGCCCATCGCCTGCCTAGTTTTTTCGTCGAGAAAGGGAGAAGGGGTTTCTTCAATAATTTTTTGATGACGGCGCTGTAAAGAACACTCACGTTCGTGTAAATGAACATAATTTTCGTGTGAGTCGCCAAACACCTGAAATTCGATATGCCGTGGTTTACTGATATAACGCTCCAGTAACACACGATCATCGCCAAAGGCGTTAATCGACTCGCGTTTCACAGAATCGAGTAGTTCGGCAAATTCACTGACTGAATTCACCACTCGCATACCTTTGCCGCCACCACCTGATACCGCTTTAATCAATAAAGGAAAGCCGACTTTTTCAGCTTGATCTTGCAGATAGGCAGGATCCTGGTTTTCGCCATGATAGCCGGGTACAACGGGTACATTGGCCCTTTCCATCAATGCTTTTGCGGCGTCTTTAGCGCCCATCTTTACGATGGATTCGGCTGCAGGACCAATAAAGGTAATTCCAGCTTCTGGACACTGACGAGCAAAATCGCTGTTTTCGGATAAGAAGCCATAACCCGGGTGAATCGCGTCCACGCCGATTTTTTTAGCTAAGCTTAAAAGAACCTCAGCTTTTAGATAGGATTCGTCTGGGCGTGAGCCACCGATGTGGTAGGCCTCATCGGCTAACTTAACGTGGCGTGCATCACGATCGGCATCGGAGTAAACGGCGACACTGGTGATGCCCATTTTCTTCAGCGTGGAAATAACCCGGCACGCGATTTCGCCACGGTTGGCAATTAATACTTTTTTAAACATGTTTATGTACTCTGATAATTACATTAAGTTACATTCTGAAAACGCCATAACTGGTTTTTTCGTTCGGTGTTTTAGCCGCAACGGCCAAAGACAGACCGAGCATTCGTCTCGTATCGCGTGGGTCAATCAGACCGTCATCCCAGAGCCTGGCGGTGGCAAAATAGGGATTGCCTTGTTCTTCGTACTGTTCAAGAATCGGTTTTCTGAATGCTTCCTCGTCTTCGGCAGACCAGCTGTTACCAGCCCCCTCAATCGCATCGCGTTTAACCGTAGCCAATACCGATGCGGCTTGCTCTCCACCCATGGTAGAAATTCGAGCATTCGGCCAGCTCCACAGCATACGCGCACCGAAGGCACGGCCACACATGCCGTAATTTCCGGCGCCATACGAACCACCGATAAGCACGGTAAATTTGGGCACCGATGAACAAGAGACCGCAGTCACCATTTTGGCGCCATTTTTGGCGATACCTTCTTCTTCGTATTTTTTACCGACCATAAAACCGGTAATGTTTTGTAAAAACAGCAGCGGTATGCCGCGTTGGTTACATAGCTCGATAAAGTGCGTGCCTTTTAAGGCAGACGGAGAAAATAGAATGCCATTATTGGCGATAATGCCGACCGGGTAGCCATGAATATGCGCGAAACCACAGACTAAGGTTGGGCCATATAATGGTTTAAATTCCTGAAGCTCTGAACCGTCCACTAAGCGGGCGATGACTTCACGCACGTCATAGGGTTTCTTCGGGTCTTTCGGGATAACACCTAAAATATCATCAGTCGGATAGAGCGGTTCACGCGACTCGCGAACTTTCACGTGCAGCTGTTTTGTTTCGTTCAAATGCGAAAGAACGTCACGCGCGATAGATAGGGCATGCGAATCATCCTCCGCTATATGATCGGTAACGCCAGATTGTCTGCAGTGTAAATCCGCGCCGCCTAATTCTTCAGAGGAAACCACTTCGCCGGTAGCGGCTTTCACTAACGGCGGGCCACCAAGGAAGATGGTGCCTTGCTCTCTAACGATAATCGACTCATCACATAGCGAAGGGATATAGGCGCCACCAGCGGTGCATGAGCCCATCACCACCGCAATTTGTGGGATACCAGCAGCCGACATACGCGTCTGGTTGTAGAAAAAACGGCCAAAGTGTTCTTTGTCGGGAAATACGTCGTGCTGCAACGGCAAGAAAGCACCACCAGAATCTACCAGGTAAACGCAGGGCAAACGATTTTCTGAGGCGATTTCTTGCGCCCTAAGGTGTTTTTTTACAGTTAATGGGTAATACGTTCCGCCTTTTACCGTCGCGTCGTTGGCAATAATCATCACTTCTGAGCCGTGTACACGACCAATGCCGGTGATAATACCAGCCGCTGGTGCGTCATCGTTATAGATGCCATACGCTGCAAGTTGTGACAGTTCTAGAAAAGAACTCCCCGGATCGAGTAACGCTTTTATACGATCTCTCGGCAGTAGTTTCTCACGCGCCAGGTGCTTAAGGCGCGCGCGTTCGCCACCACCTTGCGCAGCGGTGTTGATGCGTTCGCTTAACTCACCGACCAAGGTTTCCATCTGGGCAGTATTTTCTTTGAACTCAGCTGAGGCTGTTTCAATCTTCGATTGTATAACGGGCATGTTTTTTTACCTTTGATAGTAAATACTTAAATAATTTCAATCGCCATTGCGGTTGCTTCGCCACCACCAATACAAAGCGTGGCGACCCCTTTTGTTAATTTACGCGCTTTCAATGCATGTAACAGTGTGACCAAAATGCGTGCACCCGATGAGCCGATAGGGTGGCCCAATGCGCAAGCGCCGCCATTGACATTGACTTTTTCTGGGTCAAGGCCAAGTTGTTGAATGGCGATCATAGTAACGACGGCGAAGGCCTCATTAATTTCAAATAAATCAACGTCGCTGACTTGCCAATCACATTTTTTGAGGAGTTTCTGTATTGCGTAAACCGGTGCCGAACTGAACCAGTCTGGATCGTCGGCAAAAACGGCCTGTGCGGTGATTTTTGCCAACGGCTTTAAGCCTTGTCTTGCGGCTTCATCGGCATCCATTAATACCAACGCTGCGGCACCATCTGAAATGGATGAAGCATTGGCAGCCGTCACGCTACCGTCTTTTTTAAACGCGGGCTTTAAGCTTCTGATTTTATCAAGAACGGCCTTCGAAGGTTGTTCGTCCTCTGAAAACACTTGCTCACCTTTACGTGATGTTACCGTAACGGCTGTGATTTCATCGTTAAAGGCGCCCGTGTGTATGGCATTTTTAGCGCGAGTCAACGAGCTGATTGCATAATCATCCTGTTGTTCACGGTTAAAACCAAATTTTTCGGCGCCCATTTCTGCAAAACAGCCCATTAAATCGCCGTGCTTTACGTCGCGCAAACCATCATAAAACATATGGTCAAGTGTCGTACTATGGCCCATTTTATAACCGTCTCTGGCTTTTGTTAATAAATACGGCGCCTGGCTCATCGACTCCATGCCGCCTGCCACTACGCAGCTAGCATCGGCAGCCAAAATTTGGTTATAAGCGTAAATAACGGCTTGCATACCAGAGCCACACATCTTGTTAACGGTATTGCACGGTGTTGATAGTGGTAAGCCGCCTTTAAGTGAGGCCTGGCGAGCAGGGGCCTGGCCCTGGCCGGCTGGTAATACACAGCCGAAATGAACAGTCTCTACCTGTTCTGGCTTTATTCCAGCGGCATCGACCGCAGAGCTAATCGCTGCCGCACCTAAATCAGACGCGCTAAGAGACGAAAATTGGCCCTGAAAAGAGCCTAATGGCGTTCTTTTAGCAGCTACGATAACGACGGTTTTAGTATTCATAAAGAACTCGCTTATTTAGTTTCTGCAAATAACTCACGACCTATTAACATGCGTCGAATTTCGTTGGTACCCGCGCCGATGTCATAGAGTTTGGCGTCTCTTAATAAACGCCCGGTAGGGAATTCATTAATATAGCCATTACCACCCAACGTTTGAATACCTTCTAACGCCACTTTCACCGCATTCTCTGATGCAAATAGCAATAGGCCTGCAGCGTCTTTACGTGAGTCGTTGCCTTTATCGTATTGTTCTGCAACGCGATAAGCGAAAGCTCGTGTTGATTGAAGGGCGACATACATATCAGCCATTTTTCCTTGCATCAGCTCGAATACACCAATTGGCTTGCCGAACTGTTTACGTTCATGGATGTAGGGTAAGCAAATATCCATGGTCGCTTGCATAATGCCGATAGGGCCACCAGATAACACCATACGTTCGGTATTAAGACCGCTCATAAGGACTTTAACGCCTTCATTCACTTTACCCAGTACGTTCTGCTCAGGGATTTCGCAGTTTTCAAATACCAGTTCGCAGGTGTTTGAGCCGCGCATACCGAGCTTGTCCAGTTTTTGCGCGGTAGAAAAACCAGCCATGGTTTTTTCTATAATAAAGGCCGTCATGCATTGCGACCCGGCTTCAGGGCCTGCAGTTCGCATATAAACGACCAATACGTCGGCGTCTGGTCCGTTGGTAATCCACATTTTATTGCCGTTAGCGATCCACTTATCACCTTTCTTTTCGGCTTTGCAGCTCATTGAACCGACCACGTCGGAACCAGCGCCAGGTTCTGACATCGCTAAAGCGCCGATATGCTCACCAGAGCATAATTTAGGTAAGTATTGATGGCGTTGTTCTTCGGTACCATTTAAATAGAGGTTATTTATGCATAAATTCGAGTTTGCGCCGTACGAGAGGGCAATCGAAGCCGATGCTCTGGATAACTCTTCCATCACGACTAAATGCGACAGATAGTTTAACCCCGTACCGCCGTACTCTTCTGGTACGGTCATTCCTAATAGACCCATCTCGCCGAATTTTGGCCAGAGCTGGTTAGGGAATTCGTTATTCAGGTCGGTCGATTCGGCTAATGGAGCCACTTCACCAGCGGCAAATTTACGAACGGCGTCACGTAACTCATCGACTTCATCATTAATTTTTACGTTAAAAGGCATTGCTATCTCCAGGCTTCAATATTTGATTTGCTATCAATAAATCTTACTACTATACTATTTCTAATACAAGTTAGAATCTAACGGTTTTTAGAAAACAATATGACAATAACGACAAGCAGGCAAAATACCAAGAAAGACAAAACGCAACAATTAATTTTGGATGCTGCGGCTAAATGTTTTAGTAAACAGGGGTTTCATGGAACCCCTCTAAAAGATATCGCAGAAACCGTTAATATGAAGGCGGGTAGCTTGTATTATCATTTTTCATCGAAAGAAATGTTGATGCAGGAAGTGCTTAATAAAAGTGTTCAATTAATTTATAACACCGTGAAAGATGAGGTGGCTAAACTTGAGGACAACGCGGCTTTCCCTGAGCTACTCAGAGCGGCAATACGCGGACACCTTATAGCAATTTTGACCTATGCGGATTACACCTCAGCCAGTATACGAAATTATGGGCAATTCCCAGAAGCTGTACATCGGGCTTCTCAGTCATCTCGTGATGACTATGAACAGTTTTGGCGTGATTTTTTTGATCAAGCCGAGGCGGAAGGCGCTATCAGAACTGGCGTGGATAAACACCTGCTGCGACTGACTATTTTTGGTGGCATGAACTGGGCTTCTGTCTGGTTTGAAAATAAAGACACTGGCGGCGCTAGCGTCGAAAGGATTGCTGATTTTCAGGCCGACTTATTTTTAAATGGTTGCCGTCCTTAAGGAGACGAATATGCAGTATGAAACAATAAAATTTAAAGTAGATGATAGAGGTGTTGCCTACGTAACGTTCAACCGCCCAGACGTACATAATGCAATGAGCGCGACGTTTATCCAGGAGTTACAACAAATTTGCGCTTCAATTGAAGCGAACGAAACGATTAGAGTCGTTGTTTTAAGCGGTATGGGCAAGAGTTTTTGTGCCGGTGGTGACCTCAACTGGATGAAAAGCAATATCGCCAGAACAAGGGCCGAACGCATTAAGGAAACTGGTGAATTGGCGGCTATGCTAGCGGCGCTGAATGATTTGAGTAAGCCTTTAATTGGCCGTATTCAAGGACCCGCTTACGGTGGTGGTGTCGGTATGGTGTCGGTGTGTGACATCACCATCGGCGTCAACACGGCTAAATTTTGTTTAACCGAAGTGAAATTGGGTTTAACACCAGCCACTATTTCACCCTATGTCGTTAGACGTATCGGCGAGTCAAATTCACGGCGTAATTTCTTTAATGCGCGCTTTTTCGACGCCGCAGAAGCTAAGCATATCGGCTTATTAAGCGATGTAGTAAGCGCGGAAGAGCTAGACGAAGCGGTTGAGAAAGAGATCAAGATGATTTTGAAATGCGCCCCAGGCGCTATAGCCTCTACCAAAAAGTTAATCGACTTCGTGAACACGCATACGATGCCGGATAACCGTATTTACACGGCGGCTAATCTAGCCGACGCATGGGAAACAGAAGAAGGCAAAGAGGGTATAGACGCTTTTTTAAATAAACGCAAAGCCAGCTGGCTTCAATAACAACTATCAGGAGTTTAAGGGCAATGAATTCAATTTACTTTAAAGAAGAACACACCATGCTGCGCGACCAGATTCGTCGTTTCGTTGAACAACGGGTTATGCCTGTCGCTGAAGAGTGGGAAGATACCGGTAAAGTGCCGCGTGAAATTTTACAGGAAATGGGCGAGTTAGGTTTCTTGGGTATTCGTTATTCCAGCGAATACGGTGGCAGTGAAATGGATGCGCTCGGTTCAGTTATTTTGGCAGAAGAGTTAGGCCGTTCAACCTTCGGTGGTTTCGCTGTAACGGTTCTGGTGCATACCGATATGGCCTCACCGCATTTAGATAACTTTGGTAATAAAGAGCAATTAGCTAAATACATGCCTGACGTTATAGCCGGTAAAAAAATTGTTGGCGTCGCCGTTACCGAACCAGATGTCGGCTCAGACGTTGCGGGTATGAAAACGCGCGCGGTTAAAGACGGGGATGATTACGTACTTAACGGCTCTAAAATGTTTATTACTAATGGTGTACACGGCGATTTGTTTTTTGTCGCGGCAAAGACCGATACCGATGTTAAAGCCTCTCGTGGCATCACGATTTTTGCAGTTGAGAAGGGCACGCCCGGCTTTAGCGTCAGCAAAAGCTTGAAAAAAATGGGCTGGTTATCATCCGATACCGCTGAATTAGTTTTTGATAACTGCCGTGTGCCGGCAAAAAACATTTTGGGTGAAGTGAATAAAGGTTTTTATTCCATCATGCGTAATTTTCAAAACGAACGGCTCGTATTAGGTGCCCAGGCAATGGGCGAGTCCTCTAAAGCGATCGAATTGACGCTTGATTATGTAACGACCCGTAAAGCCTTTGGCGGTGTGTTGTTCGACAAGCAAGTGATCCGCCAGCGCCTTGCCTCATTGGCGGCGCGTGTAGAAGCTGGGCGACAGCTGGTTTATCACGCCGCATGGCTGGATACCCAAGGCATTGATTGCATTAAAGAGGTTTCAATGGCGAAGGCTTATTGTGGTGAACTGGTGAACGAGGTCATGTACGATTGTCTGCAGTTCCACGGCGGCTTCGGTTATATTCGTGAAAGTGCCATCGAGCGTATGTACCGTGATGCGCGTATTCAATCTATAGGCGGCGGCGCAACCGAAGTGATGCTGGAAGAAGTGTCGAAACGAATGGTCGATTAACGGGAGAGAATGATTATGTCAGAAGGATTTAGTATCGAAGAAATGCAAGTAGGGCAATCAGCATCTATGAGTAAAACGGTCACCGAAGCGGATATTATCTTGTTTGCTGGCATTACCGGAGACTTTAACCCGGCGCATATCGACGAAGAGTACGCCAAAGCGAGTATGTTTCAAGGGCGTATCGCTCATGGTATGTTATCAGCCGGTTTTATCAGTGCTACTTTAGCAATGAAACTTCCTGGCCCTGGGTGCATTTATTTATCTCAAAATATGAAATTTAAAGCCCCGGTAAGAATAGGCGATACGGTTAAAACAACGGTCACGGTCAGCGAGATAAATGTTGCCAAAAAAATTGTAAAATTAGACACCGTCTGTAGCGTTGGTGAAACCCGCGTGGTCATCGGTGATTGCGCGATGATGAAACCATAATAAGAACCGATAAGATTTAGCCTGGAGGAAGAATGCCCTTACAAAAGATGCTCAAACAAAAAATACAAAGCGCCGCGGCTGTGGCGAGCTTAGTCAACAGCGGTGATACCATCGATTATGGCTTTAGCGTTACCCAGCCCGATCTATTTGACATCGCCTTAGCCGAGCAAAAAGACCGACTTAAAGACGTTATCGTACGGGGTACTTTGTGCGTAAAACCACGCCAGGTGATAGAGCGCGACCTTGAGCAGCGACATTTTGAGTTTCAAAATTGGCACTTTTCCGGCTATGACCGGAAAAAATCCGAACAAGGGCTAATGAGCTACATACCATTCAATTTTGGCGAAGGTCCGGGTATTTATAGGAATTACCTCGAAGTTGATATGCTCGTTATTAAAGCCAGCCCAATGGATGAGCACGGCTATTTTAACTTTGGTATATCAAATACATTTACCAGGGCGTGTTGTGATGTCGCTAAGAAAATTGTGGTGGAAACCTCTACCGCGATACCCGTTTGTTACGGCAGCCAAAACAGCGTGCATATTTCAGAATTAGAGGCGGTTATTGAAGGTGATAACGCACCCTTATTTGAGTTACCCTGTGCGCCTATTACCGATATTGATAAACAGGTAGCGGCCTTTATCGTGCCATTAATTAAGGATAGAAGCTGTTTGCAAATCGGCATTGGTGGCATGCCAAATGCAGTTTGTTCTGCTCTGGCAGGGTCTAATATCAAAGACCTTGGTATTCATACCGAAATGTTTGTCGACGGCATGGTGGATCTAGTCGAGGCGGGTAAAGTAACGGGAGAGTATAAGCAGACCTATCGTGGTGAAATCGTTTACACCTTTGCATTAGGCTCAAAGCGGATGTATGACTTCATCAATAAGAATGAAATCTGCACCAGCATACCCGTCGATGAAACAAACCTACCTGCAAAAATTGCGGAGAACCGCAATGTCGTGTCCATCAATAACTGTTTACAGATTGATTTGACCGGTCAGGTGGCGTCAGAAAGTAGTGGTTACCGCCATATTTCAGGTACTGGGGGACAACTTCAATTCGTTAGAGGCGCGGTTTCTTCAGAAGGCGGTCAGTCTTTTATGTGCCTTTCTTCACGATTTATCGATAAAGAAGGTAAGCCCGTATCAAGAATAGTGACCGGCGTTGAACCGGGAACCGTCATGACAACACCACGTACCGACGTGATGAATGTGGTTACCGAATATGGCATCGTTAACCTGAAGGGTAAAAGTATCACTGAAAGGGCGCTCAGCTTGATTGGTATTGCGCACCCAGATGACCGAGAAGGGCTAATGAAACAGGCGCGAGATAATCGAATTATTTCTCGAAAATATTGGTAGAAACAACAAATAAACTATACACCGAGCGTAAACGATGACGTACAAAACGATTAGATTCAGTAAGAAAAATAAAATCGCAACGGTTACTTTAAACGACCCTAAAACGCGTAACGCCATAACCGACCCGCTTATATTGGAAGAAACCAAGGCGGTGCTTCGTCGTATACAAGATGACGCGGATATTTCCGTTTGTATTATCACCGGTGAGGGAAAAGGTTTCTCGTCTGGCGGCAATGTGAAAGATATGTTGAATAAAGTAAACATGTTTGCCGGTGAGCCGCTTGAATTACAAAACAACTATCGTAACGGCATCCATAGTTTATCTAAATTATTATACTCATTTGAAATCCCTTTGATTGCCGCGGTCAATGGCGCTGCCGCCGGTGCGGGTTTTGACCTGGCGCTCTTATGCGATTTACGTATTGGCTCAGAACGCGCGAGTTTCTGTTCAACGTTTTTAAATTTAGCCGTTATTCCAGGCGATGGCGCGTCGTGGTTATTACGTAAAACCGTCGGCGCTCAGCGCGCCGCTGAGTTGGTATTGACTGGCAGGAGCGTTGGTGCACATGAAGCACTGGATATGGGTTTGTTGTTGAAAGTAGTGGAACACGATGAACTGCTCGCATCAGCAACTGAAATGGCTGAAATGATCGCTGAAAAATCTAGAGAAACATTGGTCGTCACTAAACGCTTATTAAGATCAACCGATACGCTTGGTTATGAAGATCACCTGAACTTATGCTCGGCAAACCAGGCGATGTTTCACCATGCACCAGAACACCAACAAGCGATAAATCATTTTTTTGAGAAGAAAAAAAAGATCTAAATCAATTATCCGCTCCTTTAACTAGAAGCAGTGAGTTTGATACTGATATAATTTGAAAATTCTAACTAACAACAGATTTAAAAAATAATTATGCCGCGCGTACAAATTACATACCCAGATACGACACATTTCAGCCATGAACTATCTGTTCGAGTCAGTGATCTTAATATTGGCAACCACCTGGCGCACGATAAAGTAATTTCCTTGCTGCATGAAGCAAGGGCGCAATTTTTTGTTGCCCACAATATGTCTGAATTAGACGTAGAAGGCGCGGGTATTATTATGGCTGATCTGGCCGTTAACTACCGTGCAGAAGCTTTTTTTGCCGAGGTATTAGTGGTCGATATAGCCTTAGGTGATTTTTCATCTAAGGGCTGTGATTTTTTCTACCGAATAACATCTAAAGAAACGGGTGCGGTGATTAGCATCGCCAAAACAGGTATCGTGTTCATGGATTATTCGACCAGAAAATTGGTCAATGTGCCGCGGTCTATATTAGCCATTGTGGGTAAATAAAAGTCATTTATTTGTTAGCTGAGTTTTAATTACTTAAAGTAAAGTAATACAGAAAATTATGACCAATATACTTATTGAACCAGAGCGAATTCACGAATGGATTCCAGGTAAAATTACCCTTGACAGTAAACGTTGCGCTTGGGATGGTATGACTTTGCGCGGTTATCACTACCCCCATTTAAAGGTCGATATTCCTGCTATGCGCGACTATATGTTTGTCGTTTATAAAAACAGTACTTCTAAAATGAGTCGGCGGCGTAATGGACCATGGCAAGATTACCGAGTTGAACCAGGTGTCATTTCTATTTTGACCCGGGCTGAAGAATCTCAATGGAAATGGGATAGGCCAATTGATGTATCCCATCTTTATCTATCACACTCATCTATAGCTAATGTTGCGGCCGAGGTATTTGAGCGTGATATTGTGGATATAGAGCTGCAGGATTGCGTTAGAGCTGAGGATAAGGTTCTACCCATGCTAGTAAGAATGCTTGAAGCTGAATTACTGTCACAAGAAATTGGTGGCCCTCTCTACGTTGATGCAATAAAAAACCAGGCTTGTGTTCATGTTTTACGACATTATTCAAATATAACATTTAATGAAGTTTCGCACGGTGGATTTTCTTCAACCCAAAAGCGATTACTCACTGAGTTTATTGAGGAGTCTATAAACTCTAATATTTCAATGACTGAGCTTGCAAATTTAATGCAATTAAGCGTGTTCCATTTTAATCGCAAATTTACTAAACAATTTGGTATCTCACCCCATACATTCGTTACTAAAAAAAGGGTGGGGTTAGCTACGAAATTACTTTCAACGACATCACTTCCTATCAAAGCAATATCGGCTCAATGTGGCTTTTCTGATCAAAGTCATATGACCCGTTTATTACGTCGATTTATAGGTCTTACACCGGCGGCTTTTCGGCAACAAAAAAACCGCAAATTAGTTTTATGACTTACTTTTAATGAAAAGGTGATAGCAGGATTGTTCTATAAATCATTCATATAGTTCTATATATTATTGAGTGTGCTGTTATAACCTTAGGCCACTGGCTATAAATTAGAGATTTACTCTTTTATGCCGATATGATTGTAAAAATTAAATATAAACATGGGGGAGAGGAAAATGTTATCGCAAGAATCTGATTACTTACGGGCCTTATATCAAAATTGGACCGACCGCATGACGGCAAATCCTGCAATGGACCTTGAGGGATTACGCGGTATTTTCGAAGAATGGGCGGAGCCAACGAAAGAAGCCGAAGGCGTTACTTATAAAAGCGACTCGCTCGCTGGTATCGATGCTGTTTGGGCCTTACCGGTCGATGCGGATAATGCTAAAGTTTTACTCTATACACACGGCGGTGGTTTCGTCACAGGCTCTTCTTCAAGTCACCGAAAACTGGCGGGGCACGTGGCTAAAGCACTTGGCGCAACGGCTGTCGTCATTGATTATAGGCGCGCACCAGAACACGTTTTTCCGGCCCAAATTGACGATACGGTTGCCGTTTACAAAGAGTTATTAGCACGTGGCTTTGAGGCTAAAAATATTAGTACCGCTGGTGATTCAGCCGGTGGTAATTTGGCTGTAGCATCGGTACTTAAATTTAGAGAGCTGGGTTTGCCGTTACCGGGCAGCGTGATTGCTTTTTCTCCCTGGTTAGATATGCAATTGACCGGATCAACATTAGACAGCAACAATGCCACCGATGCACTCGTAAAACGTCCTGTATTAGAGGCAATGACCTCAATGTTCTTAGGTGAGCAGGATGCGACAACTAACCCATTAGCGAACCCTCTACACGCAGATTTTTCCGTTTACCCGGCGTTATATATCAATGCGGGTGGTGCGGAAACTTTGTTAGACGATGCGCGTCGACTGCACTCATTGGCATCAGAAGCGGGCGTAAACTCAACGCTGTCGATCGCAGATGGAATGCAGCACGTTTTTCCATTTTTAGCAGGTCGCGCGCCTGAGGCAGACAACGAAATTGAAAAGCTTGCCAATTGGTATAAGTCGTTATAGGACGATACAGCAGTATAAAGCTGACAGTTAACTGAATCATTAAACAAATATTATAAATAGCTAGAGATAAAAATGACTAATCAAGACAATAAATTAGCCGCGGACTTCGATGCTGTCATCGTTGGAGCCGGCTTTGGTGGCATGTACATGACGCATAAATTGCGCAATGAGCTAGGTATGAACGTGCAGTGCTATGACAATGCGTCCGACGTCGGCGGTACCTGGTACTGGAACCGTTACCCAGGTGCCCTGTCCGACACCGAAAGTTTTGTGTATTGCCTGTCATTCGATAAACAGTTATTACAGGACTGGACCTGGAAGACCCGCTATGTAACGCAACCA
>JBLIAQ010000008.1:0-27210 GCA_047634535.1 Cycloclasticus sp. | reverse complement strand
CATGCTGATTAATTTCCGCACTCATTTCTATCTCCTAGCCCTGGCTGACTGTTTTAGCCGTTTTAGAAAGCTCATCCCAGGACCTGCCTTCCATTAATTCAGCCCAACGACGATACATACCCCTGGTTGAGCTTTCATTCACCCAACCATCGCTGACCAAACCGGGCATTTCAGGGTCCGTTCGTTCACGCCCTTTAGCCATGCCTAAATAAAGGCTGCCTTGTCGGGTTGAGTAGCCTCTATTAGAATGCGTACAATTCTCGAAGTTCTCGCCGTCATCACTTTCTAAAATACCCGCGGTACCAAACGTCAGCATATTGTCCGCGTGGATCATCTGCTTTAACTCTTCTGGCATTTCTTTTTCAACCAGGGTCCAGGTGAATACTTCTATTTCTCTCGGCCCTCTTGGTTGCCACACCTTAAAGGTATTGGTGCCGTATAAAAAAGAACAATTGGGAAAGATGGTGGCATCCCAGTGACCGTTATAAAATTTTTCCCTGGTTTCACCCACTATTTCTCGTACCGCTGGAGAACGCTGATCTAACCATTTTTGATAGGCGACCCCTGGTGGGCCAGGATGTAACGCCGCAGCGGCGTCCCAAATAACGCCAAAACCATGACCTTCGGGAACCGTTACTTGTAAGCCAGAAGCTGGGTCATAGTCATTTAAGCCTTTCATTTTCTCTAACGCACCGCCCGCTATCTGTAGAGCGGAGGCGTGCGCCCAGCCCACGTGGTAACCATCACCAACAAAGTTTTCTGATGGATTCTTCCAGTTGCAGTTTAATATCGACTTCATAGGCGGGCCTATTAACTCTATGCCACCCGGTACGTCCATGAAAGAGTCCATATACCACGCCATGCCGCCTAAGTAATCAATTAAAGAGGGTGCCTCTTCATCGAAAGTTCCAAAGATAAAGCCTTTGTAGCTTTCAACTCTAATTTGCCTTAAGCCAAGGGCCTTTTTATCGATATCATTAAAATAGGCTTGTTCCTCGAGGGGCACATCATCTAATTCGCCATCTATACCAAAAGCCCAACCGTGATAAGGACAAACAAATGAACGCGCATGGCCTCCTTCTGAAAAACAAACATAATTTCCGCGGTGGGTACACGAGTTCAAAAAAGCTTTCAGCCCGCCGTCTTTCTGGCGCGCAACAATGACATTGTCTTCCCCCATCGTCGTCACTTGGTAATCGCCTGTTTCTGGTATCACCGAGTCGTGTGTTAAAAACAACCAGCAACGCGCAAAAATATGCTCCATTTCCTTTTGGTACACATCGTCATCCCAGTAAATAGAGCGGTCCTGGATGGCGCCATCTTGTTGAATTAATTGTTTAATTGCTTTCACACCTTGTCCTTTTTCTTTGGAAACCTAGACTAACGTTTGTAATACGATAAACTGTACACTTAGCCCTTAATAGAAAAAATGATCTGCATCAAGATTTATCATTTCCCCAAATTTATTGCTGCCGTCACGGGCCATGGAAAGTTTCAAAAAAACTTTAAATAATCCCTTCATTGGTATAAAGTTCAGCAACTACTAATACAGTAAAATCATGCTAGATAAATACCTCATATGCCTGAAAAAAAGATAACCGATGATTGCTCTAGTTGCGCCCTTGCCAAACGTTGCTTGCCTTCCGGCATACCTGTAAAAGACTTATACCGTTTTACTAACATCGTTAGCACCAATAAAACCTTTCACACGGGTGAGGTGCTTTTTAAACAAGGCGAAAAGGCGGCCAGCCTTTACGTCGTTAAAACCGGCGCATTTAAAACTCAAATCATTAATCAATTTGGCGACGCTCACGTCAGTGGCTTTTACTTAGCTGGTGATATTATTGGTCTAGAAAGCATGGCTGGGGGAGTTACGTTAAATAGCAGCATCGCAATAGAAGACAGTCTGGCCTGTAAAATAAGCTACCGGTCTCTATCTCTTTTACGCAAGGAATTTCCAAGCCTGTCTGATCTCGCCGTTAAAATATACAGCCAGGCGCTCGCGACTACTCAAGACACTCAAAACTGTTTATCTATTCATTCCGCACTCTCGCGTTTGGCTCAATTTTTAATCTTATTTAACCAGCGCACGAGCCAGCATAGCTATCAACATGCGGATTTGCACTTAAATATGTCTCGCCAGGATATGGCCAGTCATTTGGGCATTGCGGTTGAAACGGTCAGTCGCTCATTTACAAAATTAATTGACTGCGGCTGTATTACTAAAACCGGTCGTTTAATTCAAATTATCGACCGAGAGGGTTTAGAAAAAATAGCCCAATCATCTTCCTATTGATTTAAGTCATATTTTGTTAACTCCGCGGTTTGCAGTTAACAGGAAGTTGGTTATAGTTTTAAACACATTACGTTAAGGAGCAAACATGTCTATAACACCCAACGAGATTTCGCTAGAGTGGCCCGCAAAATACAATGAAGTACCAAAAGAAGTCTTCGAATTAGAAGCGCTCTGGCCAAAAGAACTGGAAACCATTTTTTATGGTGAGGAATGGCACCCCATCGTACATCGCGCCGAAATCCCTAATCCAGGTGACTATAAAGCCGCCGAGCTAGGGGAAATGCCTATTTTTGCGGTACACGCCGAAGATGGGCAAATCAGAGTTTTTCAAAACACCTGCACGCACCGCGGCACCTCTTTGGTGACTGAAAGTTCTGGTAATAAAAAAGAATTTGAATGCCCCTATCACCGTTGGTTATTTAGCCTGGAAGGCGACCTCGTTGGTTGCCCTAATAGCCGCGAATTCACGCCCGACTTTGATAAGAAAAACTTCAGCCTTGCGCAATTACGCATAGAGGAGTTTTGCGGCTTATTTTTTGTCACTATGAGTGATAAAACGCCGCCGCTTAAAGAATACCTGGGAGAAACTTTTTATGAACCACTGAGTCGCGTATTAGGTGGTGATGGCCGTTTGAAGCTTATCGGCTACCAAAAAGTGATGTACGACTGCAACTGGAAAGCCTATTGCGATAATGACGGTTATCACGCGCCGCTATTGCATAAAGCCTTTGCCTTATTAAATTGGCAGGGTGGCAAAGGCTTCCAGAAAATCAGTAAAAATGGTCATTTAACGTTTGAATCAGAACTGAAAATACCGGACGAAATAACCGCCTTAAAAGACGGCTCTATTCTCGATTTTAAAGGCACCGAAACCAGCACCGGTTCCATCGTTCAAATGCAATTCCCTTTGACCGTTTACAGTAAACATATGGATATGTTGAATATTCGCTACGCCTTCCCGAAAGGCCCTAAAGGGCTGGAGGTTCATTACGCCTACTTTACCCACGAAGACGATGACGACGAAATGATCCGCCACCGCATTCGCCAATCGAGTAATTTGTTAGGTCCTTGCGGCCTGGTTAGCATGGAAGATGCCTCGGTTTTTTCGCGCATTGATAAGGGCAATAAAACACCGGGGAATGCTATTTTTCAAAAAGGCGTGCAAGATGAATACGCGCTTTCTTTTGAAGTAAAGCAAAACGATGAATCCGGCAATTTACCTCGCTGGGAGTATTACCGAAAAATTATGGGTTTCAAGAGGGCAGCACGATGAACAATTCGATTACTTTAATTGAAGATCTTAATAGAGATTATATTTGCGCACTAGACAAGCTAGATATGAACGCCTGGCTAGGCTGCTTTAGCGAACAAGGCACATACACCTTCATTTCAGAAGAAAATGATCGCAGGGGGCTTCCCATCGCCTTTATGCTGGATGATTGTTACGAGCGCCTGCAAGACCGCGTCACTCAGGTGGTCGATATTCAATTTGATTCATCCGAACACTACCAGATGCGCCACTTTACCCAGTTAGTCTCTAGCAGCGAGTCAGCCGAAGGGCGGCTTCAGGCCGAGTTTAATTTCACGATTTACTATACCCAGAGGGATACCAACCAAACCCATATTCTCTGTGTCGGCCGTTACCAGGATATTATCGCCATCGAGGACGGTGCCGCGCGTTTTATTCAGCGCAGAGCAATAACCGATACCAATGTACTACCTCGCTATATCGTTTATCCCGTATAAAAAGAAAAAAGCATAAAAAAGCCGGCTTAATAGCCGGCTTTTTTATTATTGTTCTGGCCGTTTACCGATACCAATACCACCATCCGAATTGATAACGCTACCGGTGATATAGCCACCGTTCTTATCTGAAGCCAATAACAAGTAAATCCCCGCGTGATCTTCTGGTTTTGAGATAAACCCCAGCGGGGTCATATCACTGATCAATTTATCGACACCTGGAATTTCGCTAAGCTTTGCATCCGCCTGTCCTGCAACGGCACTGCCACCTAAATTAGTCATCGTACCGCCGGGCGCAACACCGTTTACTCGAACGTCAGGCGCTACTTCATAGGCTAATTGTTTAATCATCCCCAACACCGCGTGTTTTGAGGCGACATAAATCGGCCCGCCACCGCCGGTATAAAAACTCGAACTCGATGCGGTAAACACCATGCTGCCCTTGGTTTTTCTTAGTTCAGGCAAGGCCGCTTTAGCACCGAGCAAATAACCTTTGACGTTGACGGCAAAGATCTCATCGCAAATAGCTTCAATCTTGTCGTCTTCCTGGGCCTCAAGCGGCACCATATAATCCCAAATACCGGCATTGCCCACGAAGGTATCTAGCTGGCCGAAGGCTTTTATTGTTTTTGCCACCGCATCTTTGTTCGCCTGCAGCGACCTAACGTCCCCCGTTAAGCCTACCACCTTGCCCGCAAATTTGTCCTCAAGTGCATCAATACCCTGTTGTGAACGGTCCATTACACACACTCGTGCGCCTTCTGCGACAAAGCGTTCAACGACAGCCAGGCCGATACCCGATGCGCCACCGGTTACCAAGGCTACTTTATTATCCATCCAACCCATTTTATTGTCTCCTTAAAATAATTTTTAAAAAAAGAAATTAATATTACTGTCCAACACCACACTATCGTCTAGCGCTGCATTTCTTTTTAGTAACTTATATCCCGTTGCTGTTTTCTTCCATACGTCCTGTCGCCCCGCGGTTAAGCGTTTACGCTCGGCGTCTAAACGACTTCTATGTACTTCGATAATCGAATGTACCTGGAACTGATCCTTTATTTCAGTATTAAAAACCTCAACATTGCTGACGATATGTCGTATTGCATTGATTGGGTTTTCGGACCAGACGAAGCCCGTTTTAAAGCGCGCGATACGCATCAATAGGGCCGCCATATCGTCATTAAAGATGGGCGTTTTAATAGGCGCTCTATTATTAGATTTATCTTCCCGCAGACGGCGCTGGGGCATTTCCATTTCATAATGAACCTCGTCACATAACATCGCTAACCAGTCGTCGTACTGTTCAGCGCTTAGTAAACGCGCTTCCTGGTATAGCTGTCGTTGCAAGGCGACATAAACGTCCATTTCTGCCTGTTGAGCTGACATTACTTCACCTCCGTTGCGCGCGCTTCTTGTAAATTATTATACGACGGTACATCCGCCCAGCTGTCTGCCTTCATCATTTCTAACCAACGGCGATAGACATAGCGTTGATTTTGTTCACAGATCAGGCCTTCACTGACCACGCCGGGCATTTCATCTCGGCTGTGTTCGCCACCGATGGCCATATTGGTGTAAATATCCATTTGTTTTGTACGCCAGCCTCGGCTTTGTTCGGTAATGGCCTGTAAGTTATCGCCATCGTCGTTATCAAATAGTCCGGCAGGGCCAAAAGTGCGGCTGACGTTATTAAGTATCATCTGCTTTAATTCATCCGACATTTCCTTATCTACCATCGCCCAGGTCCACATTTCAAACTTCCCCGGACCTTTTGGGTGATAAACCCTGAACCAGTTTAAACCGGGTAACATTTGCAAATTAGGGAACACCGTCATATTGATTTGCGAGCCCCACATTTTTTTTCCGCGGTATTCGCCCAGCCTATCAATAACGGTTGCTCGATTCTCTTCCAGGTAATCGACGGCCATTTTTGGGTCGGGGTAAAAACCGTACCCTGATTGACCGTCAAGGGCCGCTAACACGGCGTGGCCGTTCATACCCGCGACGGATACTGCTCCGGAGTTATCCGCCGTGGCATTACCAACCGCCAGTCCTCCAACTTCCATACTGGATGATACCGTCATCGCACCCGCGTGCGCCCATCCTAAATGGTAGCCGTCGCCCGATACATTTTCGACCGGCAACTTCCAGTTAACGGGTAGCTCTACTTTCATTGCCGTGCCAATTAATTCGGTGCCTTCTGGCATAGCGTCCAGCCATATATCGAGGTACCACTTCATTTCTCCGAGATAGTCTTCCAGACTTGGCGCTGTATCATCAAAGGTAGCAAACACCAAACCCTTGTAACTCGCTATTTGGGCCACTTCAATTAAACCGAATTTTGATTTGTCTAATTGGTCGTTATAGGCCTCTTTTTCTAATGGTACGCCGTTCAGCTTGCCGTCAAAACCAAAACTCCAGCCGTGGTAATTACAGACAAATTTCCTGCTATTACCGTGGTCGGCTTTACACAGGCGATTACCCCTGTGCGTGCAGGTATTTAAAAACGCCTTTATGCTATCGTCTTTTTGCCTAACAACTAATACCTCATCTTCGCCCATAAACGTGCGTATAAAATCGCCCGGCTCTTTTAATTGGCTTTCGTGCGTTAGGAACAACCAACAGCGACCAAAGATCTTTTCTAACTCTTCTTCATAGATAGCTGGGTCTGAATAAATAATCCGCTTTTGTCTACCTGTTTTAAAATCGACCAGGTCATCTAATTTTTTCATTTTATTTCCTTGTTTAAGCTTTCTTATTAATGAATAACATACTCATAAATAGCACTTATTTCTTCTGTCGTTATCTTATCCCCCCAGGCTGGCATAGAACCTTTGCCATTGGTAACGGAGTTGATAAAGCGCTCTTTATCATCTTTAGGGAAAGTGCGTAAATCATACGTTGTACCCGAAGTGACCATTTTTACCCCGTGGCAGTGCGAACAGGTTTGATCATATAGCTCCGCGCCATGCTTTACGGTTGCTGACCAGTCTGTTTTATCTTCTACGACTACTTCTGTGACAGCGATAGGTTTATTAGTTTTAGCGCTGACCGTACTCATATCACCGCCATCACTTAAGTCAAACACCCAGACTGAACCTCCCGGATTTATATTCTTTAAGCTTGGGTCTCCGGTAAAGTTTATATAGACACCGCCTATACCGCTAACAACCGCGATATATTGTTTACCATTAAGCTGATAAGTAACCGGGGGCGCGATAATTCCTGAGCCGGTTCTAAATTCCCACAGTTTTTCGCCCGTTGTCGCATTCAATGCGTACAACTCACCCGTTTGTGCGCCGGAGAAAACCACATTTCCGTCTGTCACCAGGGTTCCACCGTTCATAGGTACATCGGTTGGGAACTGCCATTTAGTTTTGCCGGTCATCGGGTCGATAGCTTTTAAGTAGCCGATTGGTTCTTTCGGAAAGATCCATTCAAATTGCGCACCGACATAAAAAACTCCGGGCTTATATTCCTGTTCAACCGGTGTGTAGTACCAACCCAAATTAAACGTATTTGCATAAGCCAGGCCTGTCGTTGGGCTATACGACATGGGTGCCAGGTTTTTGCCGCCCATTGCAGATGGCCAGATTTCAGTTTTGACTTTATTCTCGAGCATGTTTTTTACTCGCTCGGCGCGTATCGGGCGTCCGGTCGCCATGTCGATACCATCGGTCCAGTTAACTTTATCGACGTACTGGTTTGCCTGTAACAGCTTGCCATTCGTTCTATCAATAACGTAAAAGAAGCCATTCCTATTTGCCTGAATGAGTAATTTACGCGGTTCACCATCAATCGGTAAATCAATCAAAATAGGATCATTTACCGCGTCATAATCAAATGGATCATTTGGCGTAAATTGATAATGCCAGACTAATTCACCCGTTGTAGGCCTAATAGCGAGCATGCTATTGGTATATAAATTATCACCTTCACGCATACTCGCATTAAAGGGAGCCGGGTTTCCAACACCCCAATAAACTAGATCCAGTTCTTTATCATAAGAGCCGATTAACCAGGTAGGGCCGCCACCTTGCTTCCAGCTTTCGCCTTGCCATGTCTCACTACCTTTTTCACCGGGTGAAGGAATGGTATTAAAACGCCATAGGTGTTCACCCGTTTTAGGGTTCCACCCATCTAAAAAGCCTCTAACGCCAAATTCACCGCCAGCTACACCCGTTATCATCGTGCCATTTGCTATTAGCGGGGCGCTGGTCATCGAGTAGCCTAGCGCAATATCTGCTGCTTCCTTATCCCAAATAACGCTACCATCTTTCGGGTCTATCGCTAGTAAATGATTATTCAGTGTTGCACGATAAAGAACGCCGTCATAAAAAGTAGCTCCTCGGTTGGTTATACCGCAGCATGTAACCGTATTGGCGGGGTATTCAATTTTACTCTTCCAAAGTTGACGCCCACTGACCGCATCAATGGCTAAGGTTGCATTATGAGTCGTAACGTACATCACCCCATCGATTACTAGTGGTTGGCTTTGCTGCCCTCTGTTATCGCCAAGGGAAAGGACCCACGCTGGTTTTAGCTGGTGTACGTTTTTATCGTTAATTTGAGTCAGTAAAGCGTTTCTTTGCAGGTTTTGTGACAGGCCATAATAATTAATCCCAACGTCTTCCTGTACTACTGATGCCGATGTAAGTTTTGATTCGGCAGGCACGGGCTGCTGCTTATCGTTTATCAGCTTATCATCTGAGTCATTACACGCTGTAATAGCAAAGCTTAGTGTCAGGCAAGCGCATAAAATTCTTATCATTCTCATTATCAGTAGCTCCATATTAGTATTACTTAATGCTATGTGTTTTTGACTGGTTTGGCTATGCAATTATATAAAAATTTATTTAAAGACATAAAAAAAGCAGTGGAGCGTTAGAGCCCCACTGCCTTAACTTATTACGTATTACTCAGTAATTATCTGTAATCGCGTAACTGATCAATATTAAATACTTCTTCAGTAACGTTTTCAGCACGACCTTCCCAAACGGCGTTAAAGCCGATAGTCGTATGACGTTTTGTCGTTTCATTTGTAATGATAACGTTTGACCACATTGCATCACCCGTAGCTGGTCTCCAATCACGGCCATCTTCCCAGGTACGTAATGGGTTACCACGTGGATCCCAAGTCATTTGGTACTGTAGATAAAAGAATTCTTTATCAATATAGGTTTCACGTTTTGAATACTGGTATCTACCCGTCTTATCGGTCACTTCAAGCACCCAAATTGGTCTTAATTCTACTTCCATTGAATCCCAATTACATTTGTCAGCATTCGTTACTAATGATTGATACGCATGACCTACTTCTGGTTGAGCAAGGATAAAACCTTCTCTGGCAATTTTATATTCAAACTGATCGATGTTGGTTTTAGCCCATGAACCGCGCCAGTCATCCCAGGTAATTTCAAGACCAGAAGCCATTGGATCCTGTGAATCAGAACCAGTTAACAAACGAGTTCTACGCAGACTAGGAATAAACACTTTAAAGTCATCTTCTTTATCAGGGCCAGCATAACGTTGTCTCACAGCTGCAAGACCACGAACGTCGTTAGGCTCTAAGAAAAAGATAGCGCCGCCTTCAACGTATTTCTCTTTACCAGGGATATCACCGAAAGGCTCAACGTTAGATCTATTGTGGTAATGCCACCACCATAAATCAGCTGAGTATTCCCTTTCCATTCCACCGTTTGCTGAACAAGCAACGAAATCTAATGGGCCAAAAGTTAATGCGTCATTATTCACTGAGTGGGCAACAAAATCCCAGTGTAGTTCAAGACCATTTTTAGGGTGTATAAATGGTAAGGCAGTTGCGCCGGGACCAGACATCAGCGCACTCGTGCCATCATCATATTCTAAGAAACCTCTATCAGTGATATTGATGTTAATTTTTTCATCTCTGATTATTTTTGTGTTTTTCAAATACCCTTCGTGCATATAGTAGGTATTCGTTGGCACAATTTTAATTTCTTTAATGTTTCCCCATGATCCACCGAGGTGATCGTACATTTCTTTTGGTAAATACTCTTTTAACCAAGGGTAGTTTGCTTTGGTATCACCTGTAATAACCAAGCCTGGCTTCAGTTCCGCCGGAAAAGTCTCTTTATCCATTAGGTCATAGGCATCATAACCACGTAAGTCTTTCCATTCTTTTGCTAAAGCAATCGCTTTAGGGTCAGATATTAATTCAACCCATTTGTCGTAGTTAGGGTTGTTTTCTTTTGCCGCAAAGGCTTTCCATGCTTCCAAAGCCCTGTTGGTGTCGGCCGCCATCGCGGGCGCTGCTACAGTCACTGCTGCTGCAAAACCCAGGGCGACTGCTATTTTATTTATTTTCATCATATTTTCCTTCTCTTTTTAATGAATTTATAATCGTAAAATTTAAGCGGAGAGCGATAACGCTCTCCGCTTATATGCATCTTTAGAACTGATACGTTAGAGATAGTTCAACAAAATCTGAGTTGTTAAAGATACCCGCTGGTGCACTTTCTGGTTTACCTGAGAAATGCATCCACTCTATACGTGGGCGCCAGCTATCACCGAAGTAGTTAAAGTCAATGCGTTGACGATACACCAAACCTTCGTTGGTAAAGTCGCGCAAGACCAGACCTTCAAGAATCAAACGCTGGCTATCCAGTGGCATACTCCATAAGAAGGTCGAGTAGTTTTGATGATCAGCCACTTTGGCAAAGGCATATGGTGCTTGTGCTAACAAGCCTTTGTCTGCGTCGTGAGTGTAGATATCAAATAACTGAAAGCTGGTAAAGATCGACTTTTCTTGTGAATCCCAACCCGGCACCCAAAATGGGAAATCGAAACCAATCATCGTAGACGTGATATCAGATTTAGTAATCGCGCGGCTAGGGATAACGGCCAGCGCACCTGAACCACTCTCGTTTACTTTAGCTGAAGCATCGTAGCCTAATTCATTTGCGCCTGGGTTAACGACTGAACGATTAAAGGGGTGATCAAATTCATGGCTCATTTCTAAACGAATAGAAGGCGAAGAATTTTTGCGCCCAAATGACATAAAGTCTGATAGGTCACGGGTAAAGGTGACACCCAGCATCATTTGGCGGTAGTCGTAATCTAATTCAATACCTGCAACAACTGAACAAGCAACACCGCTGCCGCCTGGATCTAATACTGGATCGTTGCATGCTCCGCCTGTAGCTGTAGTCAGTGGACTACCTTGAGGTAATCCACCACTCATTACGTTTCCGCCAACAGATAAGTCACGCAACCAATCTAAATAACCGCCAGCTCCGTGTACGATAGCTTCTGTTTGAGCGGCTGAGAATGAGTAACGTCCACCTGGATTAAATGCTGCTGGGTCAAGCGGTGTCGGGTTGCCTGTTTGCCCCCAATCACCTGATCCAATATACAAATCTAGCCCACGTAGCTTAAGAACAGGTAAGTCTTGCATACCATAAAATGCGTTAATCGTACCCACACCGCCCAAAGTATTAAACTTTAAACGCATGGAGTATTCGGCATCTGTAAAACTTAATCGTCTCGCTTTGTTTTCTGGCGTTTCAAAGGCAAAACCGACCAAACCACTACCTGATGGTTCATCTAAGGTTCTAGGCCACGGTAAAGCAAACGATCCGCCTGCTGAGTCAGACTCTGATGGTGTTGGATTGTTTATTAAGACATTTGTGTGCATCACCTCCGGAGTAAAGTTAAACTCCAGTGTTGGCCGGTGCATGCCTAGCGCTTCAAACGGACCCGCCATGCCTAACTTTGATAAGTTAAAGTCGGCTGATAGCATTAATGCTGGTATACGTATTTCATCTGAATCCCTAAACGCAAAACGTTGGCGCAAGTCTTGTGCGTGTAGTACGTCGATTAAGCGTAAGCCGTCGGACTCACCCCAACCGCGTTGTTGTTTGCCAAACTTAATGCTGTAGCGACCCTTATGGTCGCGGTATTTAACGGATAACTCACGAATCACATCTTCCCAATCGTTCAGAGTTTGCAGCTCGCTGGTTTCCCTACAAGTATAGCCAACGTTGCCTTTACAATTATTCATTTTAATTGGTATATTGTTAGGGAACGTTACATTAGGAAACGATGTCGGAAGGGTTGGGTCCAAGCCGGGCTCAAACCCAAACACTGGGTTCGGATCGGTTACGCCACTACCGCCTGGCGCGTTATAGCTTGAAGTCTCCGTAGACAAGTCGCCACGCAACCAAAAGTTAGCGACGAAAGTCCAGGTTCTACTGGGTCGGTAAGTGGTGTTTGATTCTATTAACCAGTTTGATGGGCCGAGTTTGTCGCCTTCATTTTCAAGGTCATACAGTACTGATGCACCCACTTTAATACGACCATTCTGGGTCAAACCCTTAATGCCCGTGTCGATGGCAAACGCCGGTGCGGCGATTGCCGCGCCTAATGCGACCGCGAGGCCTGTTTTTATTATTGCATTCATATCTTCCCCTTAATAATATTGATATTACGTTTTCTAACATATGTTTTATACACTTGTTTTTTTGCCGCTTCAATACTTTTTTTACTTTTTTACAACAACGTTGCTTTATTGCAACGCAACATTGTTGTCTTACCCTACCCTCCTAACTTTCAAAGGTTTACACTTAAATCACGATCCATCATTTTTTGCTGTTGTGTTACTCACTAGCGGTTTATAAACAATGGCCAAAAAAAAGCAGCGTGGCCTTCGCCACGCTGCTTTAATTTTAAAAAACCTTATATTTATCGGTAGTCGCGCAACTGGTCAACATCAAACATTGATTCATCTACAGCAACATCTAGGTCTTTCCAGGTTGCCGTCATTCGCATAGTTGTAGTGCGATGCGTAACATTATTTCTCACCATAATTCGTCCCCAGCTACCCTCACCTGTTGATGGTTTCCAGTCACGGTTTTCATCATAACTTTTAAAGATGTTACCGCGTGGGCCCCAAGTAATATGGCGGCGGGTGTTATAAAACTCCTTATCTACCCAAGCATGACGTTTTGAGTACTGATATTTACCTGATTTATCATTAATTTCAAGTAACCATGTAGGGCGAATTTCGACCTCCATATAATCAACACCACATTTGTCGTCAGTCAACACAACTGAGTCATAGGCATGTAATGATGACACCGGTGCTAAAATAAACGCATCGCTAATAAGTTTATACTCAAATTTTACAATATTCGTTTTTACCCAATAAGAACGCCAATCGTCCCAAGATAACTCCAAGCCTGATGCAAGTGGATCTTCCGAATCTGATCCTGTTAAAAGACGAGTTCGACGTAAGCTAGGAATAAATACTTTGAAGTCATCTTCTCTATTTGCTGCTGCATAACGTTGACGAACACCTGCTAAACCTCGCACATCATTAGGCTCTAAGAAAAATATTGATCCGCCTTCCACCATCTGTTCTTTGCCGGGGATATCACCAAATGGTTCAATTTGAGTTCTGTTATGAAAATGCCACCACCAAAGGTGTGCTTTATATTCCCGCTCAGGCTTACCTTCGGCGGTACAAGAATTTAAATACACCGGGTTAAACTCTAGCGTTTCAGTAGCCACTGAACTAGCGACCAAATTCCAGTTTAATTCTAAACCATTCTTTGGGTTGATAAAGGGAATTGATGAAGCGCCAGCCCCTGATAATAATGCGTAAGAGCCATCGTCATAAACCATTTGGCCATCAGCATCAAAGTTTATATTAATGTTTTTTTCTTTCAATTCTTTTGTGTTTTTTAAATACCCTTCATGCATGTAATAGGTATTCGTCGGCACTATTTTAATTTTATTTATATAGCCCCATGAACCACCAATGGCATCGTATAGCTCTTTAGTTAAGTAATCTTTTAACCAAGGGTAATTTGCTTTATTTTCGGCGGTGATAACCAAGCCTGGCTTAAGATCTGCCGGTAAATTTGCTTTATCTATTAAGTCATACGCATCATAACCACGCAGGTCTTTCCATTCTTTGGCTAGTGCGATCGCTTTAGGGTCTGAAATCAGCTCGACCCACTTATCATAGTTGGGTTTTTTTTGTTCGGCGGCAAAAGCTTTCCATGCCTCCAAGGCTCTATTGGTTTCTGCTACAACCGGTGCTGTGATTAATGTGGCGGCTACAAAGCTGATGCCAGCTAGGAATTTATTTAACTTCATTATCTTTTCCTTTTTTCTTTGATATTGTTGGTTCTAATCCCGTGTTTTATTAAAGCGGAGAGATTACTCTCTCCGCTCCATTGGTTTTAGAACTGATAGGTTAATGACAACTCGATATAGTCTGAGTTGTTAAAGGTGCCAATTGGGGCGTTTTCTTTATCACCTGAAAAATGCGCCCATTCTATTCTTGGGCGCCAATCGTCTCCGAAATAGTTAAAATCAATCCGTTGGCGGTAATAATTCCCAGAGCCTTGGAAGTCACGAATGTACAAACCATCAAATACGATACGCTCATTATCAAGCGGTGCATTCCAGGCGAAGGTTATAAAGTTCTGATGATCTTGCACTTCTGTAAAGGCATACGGTGACTGTTGCATTAATCCTTGATCTGAATTATGCGTGTAGATATCAAAAATTTGCAAGCTAGTGAAAATAGATTTGCTTTGCGTATCCCAACCCGGGACCCATAGAGGAAAATCGAAACCAATCATGGTTGAGGTAATATCTTCCTTAACGATGTTACGACTTGCTTCTACCGCCAGTGCGCCTGAACCTGTTACTTCGCCTGCAAAACTACCATCGAATGGGCCGAAAGTGGCTCCTGGATATACCACCGAACGATTAAATGGGTGATCAAACTCATGTGACATTTCTAAACGTACTGTAGGGGCAGAACCTTTGCGGCCAATTCGAATAAAGTCACTTAAGTCACGTGTGAAGGTAAAGCCCAGAATTAATTGACGGTAATCATAATCGAGTTGCACTTCACCATTAATTGAGCAAGCTGGTCCAGGTATACCATTGAAAGCATCACCACAACCAAATGCTACTAAGGGACTTACAATTGGGGCAGGACCTCCTTTTGCAAACTGGTCTACCGATTGTAGCCAATTTAGGTAACCACCTTGTCCAAACACTACTGCCTCGGTTGCTGCAGCATTAAACGTTGCACCCACTGAATTCTCATTTCCTGGTAACGATGGGATTTGTGTTCCGACACTTGGGTCATTAAGCCCGCTACCCACAATCAATGAAGAGCCTATTAATTTAGAAACGGGTAAATCTTGTTGGCCGTAAAATGCATTTAAAGTTGCTGAACCACCCAATGTTCCAAACTTTAAACGCATTGACCATTCGGCATCACTTAGACTTAAGCGGTTAGGTTTGTTGTCATATAAATTAAAACCTAAACCGGCTAACCCTGGTCCATTCTGCGTGGTGTCGTTAACATCGGCCCAATCTAAGCCAAAAATACCGCCTGAGGTTTGATCACCCGGCGTTGGATTATTAATTATAAAATTAGATGTTTGTACTTCGGGTACAAAGTTAATTTCCAGCGATGAGTTTTTCATACCCAAGGCTTTAAAAGGACCATCTATACCGAGCTTCCTAAAGTTAAAGTCCGCTGAGATCATTAATGCCGGTAAACGTAGCTCGTCAGAATCTGTAAAAGCAAACCGTTGACGCAAGTCTTGTGCGTGTAAAACATCCATTAGACGCAAGCCATCAGACTGCCCCCAACCGCGTTGAAAACGGCCCGCTTTGACGGTGAAACGGCCTTTCTTATCACGGTATTTGACGGATAGTTCACGAATAACGTCTTCCCAGTCTTTTAATACCTCAAGCTCATCATCCATTTCTGCACAATATGAATTTCCAGAGCAGTTATTTGAATTTAAATTAAAGTTTGCATTTTGTTGAAACGCCCCAACACCCGGAACTATGACCCCATTTACTTGATCAGGTAAGCCACCATTGGGCGAATCGTAACTGGTGAATTGTGAGGATAAATCACCACGTAGCCAGAAATTTGCAACAAAACTCCATTGCCTATTTGGGCTATAGGTTGTTTTAGATTCTATAATCCAGTTGGCCGGCCCCATTTTATCACCTTGGTCTGGCAGGTCGTACAGTACAGAGGCACCCACCTTAATTCGACCACTTTGTGTTAAACCCTTAATACCGGTATCAATAGCAAAAGCAGGCGCTGCACTTATCAGCCCCAGCGTGGCCATGAGGCCGATTTTTATTATTGTCTTCATATTCCCCTCTTTTATTAATTAACAAACCCTAATGTTTCCTTCTAAACAGCTTTATACTCTTGTTTTTTATCTGCTGCAAGTACAGAATTATACTTTATACAACAGCTGTTGTTCGTTACTAACACGGCCGTTCGCAACCAGACCCGTCTGGCCATCCTTACATGATTGTTGCTGATTTTTTTAACTAGCCCTCCGGCGCATAAAAAAACCGGTCAACGTGTTGACCGGTTTTTTTAACCCTTTTTGTGGCCTAAATAACCACTTAATCTTTGAATAACGCCTTTGGATGAAAGGCTGCAATAGCGGCGGGTACAAACAGCAGAGAGCCCAGCATATTCATAAACAACACCATGGCTAGCAATAAACCCATTTCGGCCTGAAAGCGCAACGGTGACGCCACTGCCCAAGGAATGAGCGGCGCGATCATGGTGACCGCAGTAATAAATATCGCGTTACCTGAGGTTAAAAAGGCGTGGTGAATCGCTTCGTGTACGTCTTTTACCTCAAGCTTGCGGTACTCTTCGCGAATTCTATCGACCATATAAATACCGTAATCCACACCCAAACCGACACCTAGAGCGGCTAACGGCAAGGTACTGACGTTTAAGCCCACGCCTTTCCACGCCATAAATGCGTAGGTTAGTGCGTTGGCCGTTGCCAAACTAAACAACAGGATTAAACCTGTGGCAAACGATTTGTAATACAGCACGATACATAAGGTAATAACGATGGCTATCGCTACCATTATTTTTACGTTCGAGTTTACGATTTCTTCGTTGAGTGCTTCAACGATGCCCACCTGACCGCCCATATATAAAAACTTGGCGTCACTGACCACTTCTTTTTCTGAACTAAAGAAAGCGTCCAGATTGTCTCTTAGTTTCTGGATAGTAGGACGACTGTGGTCTTCTAAGAAAAACGAGATATTACCGATTTCCCATTCTCTGTTGGTAAAGGCCGCGAAGTCGCCTGGTTCACCCCTTGAGCGGAACATATAGATATCAAAGCCTACTTCTTCTGTGGTGTCTGGAATGATGGCGTAGGATGGATCGCCCTCGAACAGCACGGAGTTTACCAGCTTGATAATCGGTACCAGACTGATCGCTGGACGAACTTCTGACATATGCTCAAAGATGTAGCGATCTAATGCTTCGGTTTGATGATAGACGGTAGGGTCTAACATGGTTTCTTTCTCGCCTTCGACATAAACCTGCATCATGTCGGTGCCAAGGAAGGAGAAGCGAGAGTTAATGGACTCTACGTCCTGGTTAAAGCGCGCCTCTGGCCATAAAATGGCACTACCTTTGGTGTCACCCACGGTTAGGTTTTGTGAATACCAACCGCCAAATCCTAAAAGACCTGCTGTTATCAATACCATGGTCCATTTATGGTCTTCCATGTTAATAACCGCGCCCCATATTTTATTCAAAATAATGGAGCCCGTTTTATGCGACTTGGGCGGTTTGATTAAGCACATAACTGCGGCGGCAAAGATAAGCGCCGGCACAACCGATAACAACCAAAGGCTACAGATGAAAGCCAACGATTTAATACTTGGAATGGCCACCAGACCTAACACACCAAAACCTGCGGCGTCGGTAATAATAGCCGCGGTACTTGGTACTAGTAACAACGCCAGGCCATCTCGCGTACACGCACGGCAATCGGTCGGCTTAACATCACACGCTTCAATATTATCTAAAATACGAGTGGTAAACTGTACGCCATGGGATAACACAATAGCAAAGATAAAGGCAGGCAATAAAATAAGCAGCGGGTCTAAGTTGTAACTAACCGCACCCATCGCACCTAGCCCCCAGATGGTGGCAACCGTGGCCGTGAACATCGGTATAAAAACGCCAATCCAGGTCCTAAAGTATAGGAACAGAATCAAGGCGACAATTAACAGTGAGATAACCAAAATGTTAAACACGGCGTCTAACGATTGGTAGATATAACCCAACAAAATGGGGCGACCAACGAAGTTTATTTCCAAATCGTCGCCTTCATATTTTTCCCTCAGGTCGAGGAAAAAATTCAGTACTTCTAATTTACCGGCTTCGTCTCTAAAATCGGCGATTACAATCGCGGAGGTTTCATCATTAGAAACCTGTAAGCCACGGTATTGCTTGTTGACGAACTGCCTTAAACGCGTCATTTCATTTTCGTTAGCCGGCAAGTCAGGCCACATCAATGCATCTACGCCAACTCGGCCGCCACCACCTGAAATGGCTTTGGTTTTTCTAAGCACTAAGGATTGGCTTAGGTGACGATAGGTGTCTTTGTTGTAATAAACGTCTTCGGCAATTTGCTTATACTTTTTTAAATATTCAACATTGTAAATATTACCTTTTTTGTTTTTTACTTCAATCAGCGTAGTATTAGCTCCGCCAAATTGCTCGCCAAAACGCAGAAACAACTCAACGTTATTGGAATTTTCTGGAAGCATTTCTTCCAACACGACGTTTAGCGACAAACCTTTGTAGGCATAATAGCCAGGTATTATGGTGATAAGCGCTAAAACGGTTGCTACTAAAACAGGCTTTCTTGAAATAAAGCTGGATAACTTATTAATCATTATTTTTCTCCCCAACGGCTAGATATCAACTTAACTGCGCCTGGCGCGGCTATATTTAATTTCGCACCAAAGTTCATATCACTGACACTGCCCTTCACGATCATACCGCGAAGACCCGCTGACCAAATATCGCCAGAGGGCGTTACATCAACACCGCCCATCCAAACAAAGGGGAGGGGGAAATCTTCAGCCGGCAACAGTGGCGTTACCGTTTCACCTGAAATTTTTAACACACTTGATACGCCTACCGCGATAACACTGCCATTGGGCGCGCTAGCGACATCATAGAGATGCTCTTTTATGCCACTGTCTATTTTGCTCACGTGGTAGTCGATCTCCGTTTCTGGCAGTTCTTCGGCCACTTTAGGCACGTAAGTTCTGCCTCGTCTCTCTGCCGTTTTTCTCGCTTTTTCTTCAGCTTGCGTCTGCTCTGCGAGCAAAGTGGCTTTAACCTCTGCGCGCTGCTCTTCGGTTGCGAGCTGAATTTGGTAAACACCACCATCTAAACCAACGGCAACGGCACCATTTTGTGTGGCCGCTATTGATAATAAGGTGTTCTTTTCGCTGTTATAACTAATGGACCAAAGTTGACCACTGTCTTCTGTGTGTGCGATAACGCCAAACTCACCAATAACAATAGCGGTGTTCGCATCTTTGGCAATAACGCCATGCAGCCTTGGCAAATCTCTTCCTTTGTAACCCGTTAACTGTTGGGCCTCCCAGGTTTCACCACCATTTGATGTATGCCAAATATGCGCATTATGACCAACCGCCCAACCGTTTTTAGCGTCAACAAAAGAAACGTCTCTTAAATAGTTAGCTTCGTCTGTTTTTTGCACCACCCAGCTCGTTCCACCATCTGCTGAGTGTAAAATTGAGCCTCTATGGCCTACCGCCCAGCCATTATTTTCGTCGACAAAAGATACGTGACGAACCAACTCGTTAACACCCATATAAATGCCGTCCCAGGACTCACCGCCATCTTGCGTTCTAAATAAGGAGCCCGAATAGCCCGCTATAAACCCGAGCTTATCGTTAACAAACTCCACGGCGTATAGGTTGTCCGGCCAAAAGCGGTGAAAAGAACCTTGTTCTGCATCGCCTTGTTCTTCAGCTACCGCGGCAGTCGCCGCTAAAGCGACAGATACAATGACGCCCAGCATAAACACACTTTTTCCAACTCTAGTTAGTATCTCTTTCACTCTGTCTCCCCAAACTTTAATAACTATGAAATTATTTTAAGCTGGGTAATCTAATGCTTATTAGAACTCGTGTCAATAACCAGCGTATTGAGCAAGAAGAGATACCCGCCTTATTTAAAACTATAATAAACGAATAAGCCTAACGAGGGCTCATTAAATTTAAATCGGCTTTATTATGCCCTCAGCTATATTGTTTTGGGTATTTTTATTGCTTTAGATAAGTTGCTTCTGATATATGATATGGCTCTTAATTTTTTCTATTTATACAAAATATGGCTATTCAAACCTCTTTATCGGCGATTATTCATCAAACGGGTGGGGGCGACGTTTTTTCAATCGAAGCCTGTTCTGTTGCCCCTCCAGGCTGCAATGAGGTGCTTATTAAACACACCGCGATCGGTGTTAACTTTATCGACACGTATTTTCGCTCGGGTTTATACGAGGTGCCGCTACCCGCCATTCTTGGTGACGAGGCGGTCGGCATTATTCAGCAGGTGGGCGAGGGCGTGAGTGAGTTTAAAGTCGGCCAGCGGATCGCTTATTCCGCGGCCAAAGGCGCCTATACCGAGTTCAGGTGTATTGATGTAAAAGAAATAGTCACCGTTCCTGATGGCCTGGATGATGTGGTCGTAGCGTCAAGCCTATTACGAGGCATGACGGTTGAGTATTTATTTTGTCGTTTGTACGAATTACAGGCCGGCGAAACGATTCTGATTCACGCGGCGGCGGGTGGGGTTGGTAGCATCGCTTGCCAGTGGGCAAAAGCAATAGGCGCCACGGTTATTGGCACCGTCGGTTCTGCGGAAAAGGCAGAGATCGCGCGTGCTAACGGTTGCGATTACCCGATTATTTATACCCAACAAGATTTTGCTGCAGAGGTTTTCAAGATAACCAACGGTAAAAAAGTTGATGTGGTATACGATTCTGTCGGTAAAGACACCTTTATGAAATCTCTCGATTGTTTAAGGCCACGCGGCTTGATGGTGAGTTTTGGTAATGCGTCTGGAAAACCCGAGCCGCTAGATGTTTTAGAGCTATCAAAAAAGGGCTCGTTATATTTAACGCGGCCCACACTTTATCATTACACGCGGAGCAGGGAAGAGCTGGTGAACAGCGCCGCGCGCTATTTGACGATGCTTGAGCAGGGCAACATTAATATTACGGTTGGTAAAACGTTTGCGCTGGCAGATGTTGCCAACGCGCACCGTTACCTCAGCAGTAGAGAGCGAATTGGCTCGCCGGTGTTAATTCCTTAGCGTTTTTTTGCTTATTGTTAGCCCGTATTGTAGCGTGACAGTTCTATACCACTGCCGATATTAATTAAAACCGAATCCATGCCTGGTTTGCTTTTAACGTGTTTGCGGTAGTTATCGGCCGTTTCCCGCACGCCTTCTGGGTAACGCATATTATCAGCGGCAATGGTTGCGCCGTCGGCTAATTTTGGATAAACCAGATCAAAGCAGGGCACGTAAAAGCGCTTCCATAGGTCCTATAACATAAAGTCTATCGGGCCGGGCAAGGCCGCTAAAACTTGCAGTGCATCACCGGTCTTAAATTCTACAAATTCAAGCAAACCCGCTTTATCTAACATGGTTCGTGCATAGGCCTGTTTTTTTTCATCCAGCTCAATACTGATCACTTTACCGCCTATATCACTTACCGCGTCTGCAAACCAAATGGTCGAGTAGCCATACGAGGCACCCTCTTCAACCACCGTTTTTGCTTTCGCTTCTTTGATCAATAAATTCATTAGTTGACCCGATTGCGGGCCTATTGGTAACAAAAACTCGTCAATTCGCTGATCAAACTCTTCGCTCGATAAGCCTTTCATCAGGGCGTTTTCCTGTTTTGTTCTCGCGTGGTATTCCTCTAATACTGCCGTTACGATAGGTTTCATTTTCGCTCCTTTATGGGTAATAGCACTGCAGGCCTTAAGCTCGCATAAAAACTGCCGGCAAATATTAACGCCATGCCGACCCATTGGTATTGATAAGGCATAATATCCAGAAATACGGCATTTATAATGATGATATAAACGGGTACGGTATTTAAAAATAGTGATGCGCGCGCCGGGCCTATCAAGTGCATACCTTTGTTCCAGAATAATAAGGATAAAACCGTCGGCCCGGTACTGATAAACAGCATGGCTAAAAACGTCGTCGTCGTTATTATCGGTGGCTGGTAATAATTCGCTTCTATAACACCTAGCGGCAACACGATGACCAATGATAACAGTACCCCTAATGCCGTCATGGGCAGCGGGCTCAATGTTCGCATCGCCTGCTTGCCTATAATGCTATAAACGACCCAACTAAAAACGGCTGCCAGAATATAAATATCTCCCCAATTAAATTCCAGCAGCAATAAATTTGAAAGTCGGCCTTCACTGAGTATAAAAGCGAGGCCGAACACCGTCACCATCGCGGCAATCCAGTGCTGGTAGCTTAATTTTTCTTTGAAATAGATACCCGCCATCAGGGCCGTTAGCAACGGCGTGAGTGAGTTAATTAAGCCACCATTGGTGGAGGTAGTTAAGCGAAGACCAAAGTACAGAAACGATTGAAAGCCAATCACCCCGGTGACCGCCAGCGCTATCATCACCCACCAGTTAGTAATGTGCCTGATTTTTTTAAGTTCGCCGCTGTGCATTAACAATAATATGAAGATGCTGCCACCGATTACCAGGCGCGTACTGATAATTGACCAGGGGCCAAGATAGTCTTTTAGGTAATGGCCTAAAATCATATTGCCACCCCACAGTAAGCCCGCGGTGTTCAATAAAAAAATGGCTTTAACGGTATCACTCTTCAAATTAGCTCCTAATAAAAAAGCCCTGTTAACACAGGGCTTTCAGGTTCCTGCCTATGAACAAAAGAGCTTATAAATAAACGTTCAGACTCTTATTTGTAAAAATATTCTGATCTAGAATAATTTTTCGCTTCGCCAGTTTCAGCACACCGTTAACGCGACGAATAAGGTCTGTTCGGTGCCCCACCATGGTATGCGACTCATCTTCATTGATATTACGGTGCACGGTATTAAGCGAATACACTCTGAATTCATCTGGGTTATCGGTTAACTCGACTTCAATATTCGTCACCACGTGTGCCGCACGCGTTGCGGGGTCTTCTGACCAGCAGGTGCCCGTTTCTGTACGCAAGATTCGCTTCTCCAGGCATTCCATATCGTCGTTATAGTACGCCGTATCGAAAATGGTGGGTTCTTTTTCATTTCTACGGTAGCGCTGGTAGCGATAAGGCATCCAATAATGGATGTCTTCCGTTAGCATATCCAACCAATCTCGAAACTCTTCATTGTCGTGATGCCTAGCTTCGCGGTATAAAAACTGCTGCACTTCGTTCATCAACTCTAAAGATGGTAGTGCTGCGCTGCTATGAGTATTTTTTTCTGCGTTATTCACGATGGCCTCCTTATACCGTTTTTTTGCCGGTGTAACGCGGCGTGTATCGGGTTGGCACGTCGCTCCATTTATCCGCATTCATCATATCTGCCCAACGTTGATAAAATAACCGTTGATTAGAGTCATTGAACTGGCTTGAATAAACAATACCCGGTAGTTCTTCGTGCTCTATTCGGCGGTTTATACCACAACCATAATGCAACTTGCCTTTACGCGTGACAATGCCTTTATTAACGGACGTGTTGCCTTCCCAGTTTTCGCCGTCATCCATTTCAAGTACGCCAGCCGGGTTGAATGTTTGCATACAGCCAATATTGATCGCCTGCTTAATTTCATCTGGCATATTTTTGTTAACAATCGTCCACATTCTCATTTCAAACTTATGTGGGCCCCTGGGTAGCCAAACGCGGAAGGTTTGAATACCTGGCAAAAACGAGCAGTTAGGAAACAAGGATACGGAGGCCAGTGAACCAAAAATTTTCGAGCGCATTTCGCCAAGTCTTTCAGCCATTTTAGGGCGCATTTTTTCGTAATATTCCAATACTTTCGGTTGCCCTAAAATAGCAATATCGGCCAGGCCGTCGGTGCCAAACTCCCAACCATGACCGTTCACACTCGCGTGATAGCTGCCTGTTGGGTCTGCTGGAGGAAAGCCCTGGTTGTTGTTCATTGCCTTGAAGCCAGAATCGTGCGTCCATAGCGCGTGATAGGCGTCACCGACAAAGTTTTCGACGCCAAACTTCCAGTTAGCGTTAACATAGTTTTTAATGCCGCCGCCGATAAATTCGGTGCCGCCGCCATCTTGGTCCAGCATAATATCTAAATACCAGCGGAAATCGCCCAAGAACTCTTCTAGCGACGGCGCTTCGTCATCAAAAGTGGCGAATATTAAGCCTTTATAGCTGTCTACTCGCGCTTGCTGTAAGCCCCATTTGCTTTTATCAATATCGCCTTCGTCGTACACGTGTTCATTTGACAAACCTTTTAGTTCGCCGTCTGTACCGTAAGCCCAACCGTGATAGTTACAGGTAAAGTTTCGCGTATTACCGTCATCGGCGTAACAAATTTTATTGCCGCGGTGCGTGCATGAGTTAAGGAATACGCGCACGCTGCCGTCTTTTTGGCGACTGGCAATAACGCCATCTTCGCCCATATAGGTGGTGTAAAAATCATTGGTTTCAGGAAGCATCGAGTCGTGCGCGATAAATTGCCAGGCTTTGGCAAATATCTGTTCTAGCTCGCGCTCATAGATCTCGCGTTCCCAAAAAATACGGCGATCGACCCAGCCTTCATCGACATCCATATAGCTGCTAAAATCTGGTCGTGAACCATTGTTGTTTATTGACATATATTCTCCTAACTCTTAGATTAATTTTTCTCTTGGCACGCGATAACTGATTGAGATCATCGCGGCGGCGTTATTATTTTCGGGTTAACGGTAATTCAAATCACCTTTGCTTATTAAGCTTTCAAAGACGCCTGTGTTGGCGATATGTTACATCAAAAAAATTTAAATAAAAACTGATTGAAATCCATTTACCCTGATCTTAAAGCTCTTTAACTCGGCATTATAACAAAGCATTCAAACTTTAGTCTGCAACGTAGTTTTTGCACTCAATAACTTTCCTGTTTTAACGTTCGTCTTTAACCAATCCCGCCACCGGCTACATTCATAATTTCGCCGGTGATATAGGACGCCTCATCAGCAGCTAAAAAGGTAATTGCCGCGGCTAGCTCTTCGGGGGTGCCATAACGTCCCATTGGGGTATCGCGATTAGTTTGCTGAACGACGCCTTCCATGCCCGCTTTATCAATATCTGTCATCGTATCGGTGGTTCTTGGCGTCGCTCTAACCCCCTGATCCACCCCGCCTGGGTTAACGCAATTGACTCGAATATTGTGTTCCGCCAATTCCAGCGCCATACAGACCGTCATCGCCTGCACGCCTCCTTTGGCCGTAGAGTAGGGCACGCGGTTAATGCCTCGAGTGGCTACCGAACCCACGTTTACAATTGCGCCGGATTTTTGTTTCATCATATAGGGTATAACCGCTCGGCAGCACCACAGGGTTGGCCAGAGTGAACGATTGATTTCTTTTTCTATTTGCTCGTCAGGGTATTCCCAAAATGGCTTTGCCCAAATCGTACCACCTACATTATGTACCGAGACATCAATTCGACCATAGGTATCAATGGTGGCCTGCATAACCTCTTTCGCGCCGGCGTTTGTTTCCAAATCAACGATACAAATTTCTGCCTCCCCTCCGGCATCGATAATTTCCTGCTGTACCTGGCGCGCCTGTTCTTCCGCCCGGTCGGCAACCATTACTTTTCCGCCTTCACTGGCAAAGCGTAGAGCACAGGCTTTACCAATCCCTTGAGCCGCGCCGGTAACGAGTACTACTTTGTTTTTGAATCGTTGCGTCATTAGTTTTCTCTTATTTTATTTACAGGGCCTGATCTATTGCTTACTATCTACCGTTCAATTTAACTAAAAAACAGGCTAAAAGAAATGAGCGATGTCACCTTATATGGTTTTCCCTTAAGTACCTACGTCCGAACAGCACATATTGCGCTCATTGAAAAAGGCGTTCCTTTCAAACACATTCCTCACGCGCCAAATACCGATGAGATGCGCGCCGTTAGTCCAACGGGAAAAGTTCCCGCTTTTAGCCACGGTGATTTTACCCTGTTCGAAACCCTGGGTATTATCAATTATATCGATGACGCCTTTGATGGCCCGGCATTAAAACCAAACGACGCAAAAAAGTGCGCCCTGATGAACCAGTGGATTAGCTATCTAAATTCCTCCGTATTTCAAACCATCGTGCACGATATTGTGCTGTTCCGCTTTGAAATTAGGCCGATGGACGAAGCCGTGCTGGACGCGGCCATTCCGGAAGCAAAAAAACAACTGGCGCTATTAGAAACCACCCTCAAAAACAGCGCTTATCTCGCTGATGATTCTGCAACACTGGCCGATTTTGTTTTGTTCCCGATGATTGCCTATCTGGGCATGGTGCCTGAAGCGTCGTTGTTAGCGGACTATCCCGCTGTTTCTGCCTGGAAAGCAAAAATGGAAGAAAAAGATAGCGTGAAGGCATCTGCGCCCCCTATGTAATAAGCCTTAAGTCTGTGTTTAAAAAGCCGCTTTTGCGGCTTTTTTTATTTCTCGCCAAGTAGTGCTACAGTAAAGCAAGCTTTTGACCGATCAACGCCGTATGTCGCTAAGTATTACAAAACGATTTTCTTTAGGCCGTTTTAGTCGAGGAGAACGAGCTCAAGGCTCGTCGATTGATTTAAATCATCGACGGGTATTTATATTACCCAACCAGGCGGGCTTAACGCTTGGCGTCGTAATCCTGTTAATGCTGGTGGCCTCGATTAATTACAGCAATAGCATGGGCTTTGTTTTTACCTTTCTGTTAGCGTCTGCTGCGCAAACGTCTACTTTCTTTAGTTTTCGTAATCTCTCTGGTCTGCAGGTTATCGACGTTAAAAATGCGCCTTGTTTTTTGGGCCAGTCGGCCTCGGCGCGTTTTATTATTAAAGAGACCGAAGGGCGTGCTCGTTGTGCCCTGTTCGCTCGTATCGACGCTTGTATTATCTACATACCACGCCTCCTGCCTAACGAAAGTTACCCGCTAACGGTGTCCGTCAAACCTGACCACCGTGGTTTATATTCACCGAATACGCTCACCCTGTCTACCTCGTTCCCCTTTGGTATTTTTAAAGCCTGGGCGCCTCTTTTATTTGAGCAAAAAACCCTTGTGTACCCAACTCCTA
>JBLIAQ010000007.1:0-28299 GCA_047634535.1 Cycloclasticus sp. | reverse complement strand
TCAGAACGATTATCATTTTAGCGCACAGTATGGGTGTTGAAGTAATCGCAGAGGGTGTAGAAACACAAGAACAAAGTCAGTTACTAGAGAGCCTTAATTGCGATTACGTACAGGGCTATTTATACGGCAAACCGATGTCTGAAGACGAGTTTGAAACTCAGTTTTTCCCAAATTTAGCTGATTTGAGCTCTTTAGAAAGAAAAATAAAGCATTCTATTTGATACAATCTCCCAACACGTAATACTTAACAGATTCCCATATGACCCTCATTAAACAAGACGACTTTATTGACAGCGTATCCGCAGCTTTCCAGTATATTTCCTATTATCACCCTAAAGATTACATTCAGGCGCTTGGCAAAGCGTATCAGCTGGAGCAATCCCCTGCGGCAAAAGACGCCATGGCACAAATCCTTCTTAATTCCCGTATGTGCGCGATGGACCACCGACCTATCTGTCAGGACACCGGTATCGCCAACTTATTTGTTGAAGTCGGCATGGATATTCAATGGCAAGCGACGATGAGTCTGGAAGATATGTGTAATGAAGGCGTCAGGCGGGCCTACAAGCACCCAGACAACGTATTAAGATCTTCGATAGTAGCTGACCCGCTTGGTGCACGTAAAAACACCGGAGACAACACCCCTGCCGTAGTCCATATGAAAATAGTTCCCGGCAACACCGTTAGCGTACACGTGGCTGCTAAAGGGGGCGGCTCTGAGAATAAATCAAAATTTGTTATGCTCAACCCAAACGACAGCCTGGTGGACTGGGTGCTTAAAACGGTTCCAACCATGGGCGCTGGTTGGTGCCCACCGGGAATTCTGGGTATTGGTGTTGGCGGTACCGCAGAAATGGCCATGAAGTTGGCCAAAGAATCGTTAATGCAACATATCGATATTCAAGACCTTATTAAGCGCGGCCCCAATAACCGCGCTGAAGAACTGCGCATTGAGTTATACGAAAAAGTTAACGCTTTGGGCATAGGCGCACAAGGCTTAGGCGGTTTAACTACCGTACTAGACGTTAAAATCAATCATATGCCGACCCATGCTGCGTCTTTACCCGTTGCGATGATTCCAAATTGCGCGGCAACGCGCCATGCACATTTTGTGCTTGACGGTAGCGGCCCCTCTTATATCGAACCGCCTAAACTCGACGATTGGCCCGATATCGCCTGGGCCCCCGACGCGCAAACCAAACACGTTAATCTAGATAATATTACAGACGAAGAAGCGCAAAGCTGGCTACCTGGTGACCGCTTATTATTGACCGGCCATATGTTAACCGGGCGTGATGCAGCGCATAAACGTATCGCCGATATGTTCGCAAGAGGCGAAGCCTTACCCGATGGCGTCGACTTTAAACATAAATTTATCTATTACGTCGGCCCGGTTGACCCTGTTAGAGAAGAAGTAGTCGGTCCAGCAGGCCCAACCACTGCCACTCGAATGGATAAATATACTGAAATGATGCTGGATAAAACCGGCTTACTCGGCATGATCGGTAAAGCCGAACGTGGCCCTGCCGCCATTGAAGCGATCAAAAAACATAAAGCGACCTACCTGATGGCCGTTGGTGGTGCAGCATACCTGGTATCTAAGGCGATCAAAGAATCTAAGCTCGTGGCATTTGAAGATTTGGGTATGGAAGCCATTCGGGAATTCTATGTCGAAGATATGCCTGTTACGGTGGCGGTTGATTCAAAAGGCGAATCCGTACACCAAACCGGCCCCGCTAAATGGAAATCTAAAATCGCTGGTATTCCTATCGTAGACATCTCTTAAATTAATCAGCCACCTGGAATGGAAAGCTATTCTAGGTGGCTGTGACTGCTTATTTATTACTAAAACCAACTCAAAAAGTCATTACCACTCTATTCCGTCCTTGAGATTTCGCTTGATAGAGCGCTTTATCCGCCGTTCTAAGCAGTTCGGTTAAGTTTAAACCGTTATCAGGATACACAGCTACGCCAATCGACAAAGTAACCGATGGTAACAACTCTCCAAAGTAATCAAGCGATAAATCACGAACGGATTTACAGTATTTATTCGCCATAACCCTCGCATTCATTTCATCGGCTACAGTCGACACAATAACAAACTCTTCACCGCCATACCGACATAGCAGGTCATTATTTCGAGACATTTTTTTAAATAAACCACCCACCTCAGCAAGCACATGGTCACCTGCCTCATGGCCGAAATTATCATTAAAACGTTTAAAGTGATCAATATCTAAAACCAACACAGCCAGTTTTAGATCGTTTCTTTGCGCATTTGAAATACTTTGCTGCCCCGCTTCCTCTAAATACCTGCGGTTATAAAGCTTCGTTAGCGGATCACGTAAGGCCATCTCTTCAAGTTTTTCTTTTTGCTGAATATTTAACAAAGCCAAACTGATATACTCGGCGACCGATAAAGCCACCTCAAGCTCATCATCCGTAATTTCAGCCTTTTCACAAGCCTCGAGTCTTAAGCTACCTAACATTTTCTCTTGCACTGATAATGGAAGGCATACTTGGTCTTGGTCTTTTTTTGTTAAATGCGAACAATAGCCATTTTTATCATTGCTAGCCTGGTAATGATTATTATTCATAGCAAGGCACTCATCTAACTTATAGCTTTCGTCTCCTTGCCATGTAGCCCCACCCCATGTGCCAACAATTTGAAGCTGACCGTTCAATTCATCTATAAGTAATAAAGCACCGACCATACTTTTTTTAAATAACTTGGGCATTATTGACTGTACAACTTGGGCTACAGCATCGCTGTCTTTACACGCTGTTAACAAATGACCAAGTTTTTCAAGTGTTTTTATTTCACTTGTGCGCTCTTCTACTTGTTTGACCAACTGTTGCTGATAGCTATCGACTTCCCTTGTTAGCAACCTCGCTACACTTACACTCAATAACAGAACCAAAAAAACACCCACACCTATCATTTTGATGATCAACCAATGCAGACGACTGATATCTTCTTGTATAACAGTTAATGGAATCGCGACTCTCACGGTTATAGATACACCATTAACTACATCGTGTATTGCCTTGTAAAGCATCTCTGTTTTCACGGTATTACTGTATCGCCAGGATGTGCCTATTGCATTCATGTTTTTAGCCATAATAATTTCTGGCCGTTTAGCATGGTTATCCAAGGTATATAGCTGTTCTAAGGTTTGCATCGAATCAGCTAATACCTGTCCATCATCGGCAACGATAGTAATACGCTCTTGGTGTATAGCTAAACTATCCGTCACCTTATCCAAAGCGCTCATGTCCAACTCAAAATCACCTACAGACAAAAAAGACAACACACTACGCGCCTTCCATTCAGCATCTTGTTCAATTTTATTTTTTAATGCATCAACTAAAAAGTCATCTAGTATGTAAGCAATACAAAGACCACTAACCATCGCTATTAAAAGCGGGGTTGCAATTATTTTAGCCCTGAGCCTTTGTTGTGTATTCATGAGTGACAAACCTTTCTACTGAAATAGCAAGCAAACAATAAGCTACAACTCGAATAAAGTCATACGGAGGGTAATACTTATCGTGTAATGCTCTAAATTATAGACTAGGGTTAAAAACTGACTGAGAAAAGTCTATGCTAATGACAGAAAATTTAAGCATACAAACCCTTAGCAGAGTCGATGCGCGTCTAGTTCCTATTGATTAGCATCAATAGCAACCATACTCTGACAACTGCCTCTATTGATTAAGCAGCGCCTCTATTCGCTCATCCAGTGGCGGATGGGACATAAATAAACGCGAAAAACCCGTACGTTTCCCAGCGATAGCGAACGCGCTTAAACGATCATCTAGCTCCACGTTTGGATTTGATGCCTGTTGTAATTTTCTAAGAGCGGCGATCATTTTATCTTTCCCTACTAGGCTTGCTGAACCACTGTCGGCCCTAAACTCACGTTGTCTTGAGAACCACATAACAATAATACTCGCCAATACGCCCAGTACTAACTCAGCTACTATTGAGCTAACAAAATAAGCGATTCCATGACCGCGTTGATTTTTAAACACCACTCGGTCAATGGTGTGGCCGATAATGCGCGCGAAGAAAATAACAAAGGTATTCACGACCCCCTGAATCAGCGCTAGGGTCACCATATCGCCATTGGCAACGTGGCTTATTTCATGCGCCAACACGGCTTCAATCTCATCTTTATTCATATGGCGAAGCAAACCTTCACTCACTGCGACCAAGGCATTATTTTTGTTCATCCCCGTGGCAAAGGCATTCGGTTGCGCAGCGGGGAATATCGCCACTTCAGGCATGCCAATATTCGCCATATCGGCCTGTCTAGCCACCACTTGAAGCAGCCAGCGTTCAGTGTCGTTACTGGCCTGCTCTATCACTCTGGCACCCGACATACGTTTAGCCGACCACTTCGATATCATTAAGGAGATAAACGAACCACCCATGCCAAAAACGAGTGCAAAAATTGATAATGAATTGATATTTAAATCGCTGCCATTGTCACTCAGCAGGCTATCCACACCTAATAGGCGCAAGGTAATGCCCAGTACAAAAACGATCGCTAGATTAGTAACTAAAAATAAAAAAACTCTTTTCATACATTGATGCCATTATGTGATTAAACGATATCGTTATAAATGAGGGCTTTTTTTAGCAAATCAACTCAATTCCATCAGGATTTTGGAACCCTCGTGGTAATTTAGTACCGCGTTGTGCGCGCTTGCCTCGGTATGCATCCAGGTCCGATAATTTCAAATTAATATGTCGCTTACCCGCGTTAATACGAATTGATTGCTGCTCATCGACCACACAAAATCCAAGCACCCCGTCTTCACCCGATTTCAAATCTTTAGTTGGGATCTGAATCAGTTTATTACCTTTACCACGGGCAAGCTCAGGAACCTCCGCGACCGGAAAAATTAACAAACGGCCCTGTTTTGTCACCAGTGCGACCATCGCTTCGTCAGCGGCAAACAAAGCAGCCGATAAAACGCTCGCACCCTGTGGCAGGGATAATAAGGCCTTACCCGCTTTATTCTTGGTTTGTAATTCATTCATTTGCGTAACAAAACCATAACCAGCGCTAGAGCTTAGCATCACTTTTTCATCTGTACCGGTTAACACATCAACAAACATAGCGCCGACTGGTGGCTTCAAATTACCGGTTAACGGCTCGCCCTGGCCTCGAGCCGACGGCAATCCATGTACTGGTAGGTTGTAAACTCGCCCGCTGGAGTCGATAAAATAAACCAGGCTATTGCTACGCCCCTTTGCAGAAGCCAAATAATGATCTCCCGAACGAAACGTCAGGCTCATGGGATCAATGTCGTGCCCTTTTGCAGCGCGTACCCAACCCTTTTCTGAAATAACGATGGTCATGGACTCGTTTGGGATTAATGCGCGCTCATCCAGCGCCTGTGCAGAATCACGGCTGACAATCGGCGCACGCCTTGCATCACCATAGAGTTCGGCATCCGCTTGAATTTCATTTTTCACCAACGTACGTAAGCGTTGTTTCGAATTGAGTAGCTTTTCCAGTCCGTCGCGTTCTTTGGCTAACTCATCTTGCTCGGCGCGAATCTTAATTTCTTCCAGTTTCGCTAACTGACGCAACTTGATTTCTAAAATCGAATTGGCTTGAATTTCACTGATATTAAAGCGCGCCATCAACGCCTGTTTGGGCTTATCTTCCTGCCTGATAATCGCAATAACTTCGTCTATATTGAGATAGGCTATTAACAAGCCATCTAATATGTGCAGGCGTTCGTTTACCTTTTCTAAACGATATTCTAAACGCCGGGTGACCGTGGCAATTCGGTACGTGAGCCATTCGCTCAATATCGTTTTTAGGTTTTTAACCTGTGGTTTGCCCGATAAACCGATCACATTAAAGTTAACTCGATAGGTTCGTTCGAGATCAGTTGTGGCGAAAAGATGAGACATTAACTGTTCTACATCGACGCGGTTTGAGCGCGGAACGATCACCAGCCTCGTTGGGTTTTCGTGGTCGGATTCATCGCGTAAATCTTCCACTATCGGCAATTTTTTCGCCTGCATTTGCGCTGCAATTTGCTCTAACACCTTCGCGCCAGATACCTGATACGGCAAGGCGGTGACGATGATTTGCCCTTGTTCCATTTCATAGCGGGCACGCGCACGCAAGCTACCCATACCTTTTTCGTATAAAGCGCGAATATCTTCACGCGAGGTTATTATTTCCGCTTCTGTTGGAAAATCAGGGCCTTTAATATGCTCCATCAAAGTGGCAATATCGGCGTTCGGTTCCTCTAATAAACGGATACAGGCGCTCGCGACTTCATTCAGGTTATGCGGCGGAATATCGGTCGACATGCCGACCGCTATACCGGTCACTCCGTTCAGTAATAAATTCGGTAAACGCGCTGGCAGTAACACCGGTTCTTGCAAGGTGCCATCGAAGTTATCCTTCCATTCAACCGTACCCTGCGCTAACTCGCTGAGTAAACTGTCGGCGTATGGCGTAAGCCGTGATTCGGTATAACGCATCGCGGCAAACGATTTTGGATCGTCCGCTGAGCCCCAGTTACCCTGCCCGTCTACTAAGGGATAACGATAGGCAAACGGTTGCGCCATATGCACCATCGCCTCATAACAAGCGCTATCGCCGTGCGGGTGGAACTTACCCAGTACGTCACCGACCGTTCTGGCAGATTTTTTAAATTTAGCCTGATTCGATAAGCCCAGTTCAGACATCGCATATACGATGCGTCGCTGTACGGGTTTTAGACCGTCGGCGATATGCGGTAAGGCGCGATCAAGAATAACGTACATCGAATAATCCAGATAAGCCTTTTCGGTAAAATCCTGTAAGGCGATCGTTTCGATATTTTCAAATTGTGTTGTGGTCATATTGTTTCTCTATGAGCTATCTAAATATCGGCTAAATTACCGCTTTCTTCCAACCAGACCTTGCGGTCCGAGGCGCGTTTTTTAGCCAATAACATATCCATTTTTTCGTGCGTGTTATCACCCGGCTTCATACTTAATCGAACTAGACGACGCGTATCCGGATCCAGAGTCGTCACCCTTAACTGAGCCGGATTCATTTCACCCAGGCCTTTAAATCGCTGAACGTTAATTTTTCCTTTCAGTTTTTCGGCCGCTATACGATCCAGCACGCCCTCTTTTTCTGCGTCGTCTAAGGCATAAAACACCTGTTTTCCCACGTCTATTCGGTATAAGGGCGGCATCGCAACGTATACGTGCCCCGCATTAACCAGTGGGGCAAAGTGGCGTACAAACAGCGCGCACAACAAGGTGGCAATGTGCAAACCGTCGGAATCGGCGTCGGCTAAAATGCAAATTTTGCTATAGCGTAAGGATTTTAACTCGGGCGAGCCCGGCTCAACGCCGATGGCGACCGAAATATGGTGTACCTCCTGCGAAGCCAGTACGTCAACCGCATCCACTTCCCAGGTATTTAGAATTTTACCTCGTAACGGCATAATCGCCTGAAACTCTCGATCTCTCGCTTGCTTCGCTGAGCCACCCGCCGAATCCCCTTCCACTAAAAACAGTTCGCTACGGTCGGAATCTTGTGAGGAGCAATCGGCCAATTTACCGGGTAAGGCGGGGCCTGAAGTCACTTTTTTACGCACCACCTTTTTACCCGCCCGCTGTCTGTTCAGCGCGCGTTGAATGGCAATTTGGGCGATCTCCTCACCCACCGCTGGGTGTTGATTCAACCAAAGACTAAAACTGTCTTTGGATACGCCAGAAACAAATGCCGCGCACTCTCTAGACGTTAGCCTCTCTTTGGTCTGGCCTGAAAATTGCGGGTCTTCTAACTTGATTGATAGCACATAATGACAGCGCTCCCAAACATCATCTGGGGTAATTTTTACCCCCTTAGGCAGCAAGGACTGGAATTCGCAAAACTCTCGTATCGCTTCGGTTAAGCCAGTCCGTAGGCCGTTAACGTGCGTGCCGCCCTGGGCCGTAGGCACCAGATTGACGTAACTCTCGGTAATACCTTCACCCGTATCGGTGGACCAGGCTACCGCCCATTCGACCGATTCGCGTTCGCTGGTCGCTCCTGAGATAAAGCCTTCAGCAGGTAATAGGCTTAAATGCTCTAGCTGACCTAGCAAGTAGTCGGTTAAGCCATTCTCGTAAAACCATTCTTGTTGCTCTGCATTAATCTCATCATTCAGACTAATACGCAATCCAGGGCAAAGCACGGCCTTAGCCCTTAACACGTGTTTTAACTTTGACAGGGAGATGGTCGCCGAATCAAAGTACACAGGGTTAGGTTTAAAGTGCACCATGGTGCCCGTGTTTTTTTGACCCACCGTGCCTATATCATGAAGTTCGGTGACTTTATCGCCGTTTTCAAACGCGATATGCCAGCGCATACCTGCGCGTTTAACTTCTACGTCTAAACGGCTTGATAAGGCGTTAACGACTGAAATCCCCACCCCATGCAAGCCACCTGAAAACTGATAGTTTTTATTAGAAAATTTACCACCAGCGTGCAGTCGAGAAAGAATCAGTTCGATACCAGGGACTCCGTGTTCAGGGTGAATATCAACCGGCATACCGCGGCCATCGTCTTCAACCTTGACAGAACCGTCTTTCAAAACGGTCACGTCTATCTGCCTGGCATACCCTGCGATGGCTTCATCAACACTATTATCCAGCACCTCCTGAACCAAATGATTAGGGCGAACCGTATCGGTGTACATGCCGGGTCTTTTTTTAACCGGATCAAGGCCTGTTAATACCTCGATATCAGAGGCATCGTATTGCTTATTCATAGCAGTATTTTTTTATTATGTCAGGGGAATTATAGAGAATCATGCGTTGCTGAATTCTAACGATTAAACGCCACAGCCACAACCGATGAAGCAAAACTAAAATAGTTTAAAAACTTGTAAAATTTTATAAGCATACTAGTATTAGGCAACCATCACGACTAACCTTGGTTCTACATAATAAGGATTTATCAACAAAAAAATGGTTATGGAAAGCAAAAATTTATTAATTAAAGTAAAAACCGCTCTTGGCTTACCACTTTCAGAATACCATCGGCTAAAGTTCATACTCGAGTTAGTCAGAGAGGCGTACCATGCAGACCGTTGCTGGTTGCTTTTCCCTTGCAATCCAGAGGCTGATAAATACATTATCCCCTTAGAAACGCACACAGATAACTACCCGGGTGTTAGCCAACTAAAGAATTATCATCAAGCCCATCCTGTTCTGCAACAAATATGCAAAGCAACAAGTCAAACGAACGACCCCGTCGTTTTTGACATTGGTGCTAGTGCTAGCGAAAGCGAGCTGCAAAAATCTTATTTGAAATTTAACATCAAGGCCCAGTTAGCTTGTAGAATTCAGATCAAAACCCCTCGCAATGAGCACTGGGCTCTCGGTCTTCATCATTGTGAACACGAACACCAATGGAGTCATGCTGAAAAAGAACTTTTAGCAAAAATTACCCGGCTCATTCAGCCACAACTTGAGACTTTATTGGACGTCACTAATTTGTTAAATAACATGGCGTCCGCGACGGAGGTTATTGATAACAGTCCGATGGCACAAGTTATTTACAATATGGACAGGCGTATTGTCTATGCCAATGAAAAGTATTTACAGCTGAATGAACGAAGCCTTGATGAAGTGATCAACACGACGTCTAGACAGTATTTTACAAAAAAAGAACTTATTAAATACGATAGCTTTTTTGATACTATTTTAACTACTGGAAAAGCTGTAGAAACAGCCACAAAAAAGCTCGGTGATGGAAAACTGGCCTTTATTGAAAATACCGGTAGTCTGATTCGGTTTCTAGGTAAAAAACACTATCTCCTCGCCTGCAAAGACACCACAGAAGAAACAGAAACTCTTAAAGCTCTCGAAACCTCGCTTGAAATTCAACAGGCAATTATGGAAACCTCTAATGATGGTATTGTGGTAGAGGACATTAATAGAAAAGTGATCACCATCAACCAAAACTTTTTTGATTACTTTAATATCGCCCCCTCATACTTATCAGATATTCAACATAGCACCTTAAGACTACTCAAAGCGGCTTTGCCCGTAGTCAAAAATTCTGCCGAAATAGGCGAAACGGTCTCTGGGCTTGCCGTCAACACATCAGAAAAAACTACTCGTAGTCTCTATCTAAACAATGGCACCATTCTAGATTTAATAGCCTTTCCCTTATTTTATAAGGGCGTGGTACACGGGCGAGTTTGGTATTTTAAGGACATCACAGAAAAAATAAATTCGACTAAAGCGCTACAATCATCGCTGGATATACAACACGCCATTATGGAAGCAACCGATGATGGCATGCTCGTTGAAAGCGTTAACAGGAAAGTCATTACACTTAATAAAACCTTTATTGACACCTTTAAAATTGATCAGAAGCTGATTGATAACTTCGGCGCTTCTACACTTAAAGTATTCGAGTCTGGTGCTCCTTGTATGAGTAATTCAGAAGAAATTAGCGAACTTATCACTTCGTTAAAGCCAACAACTGACACCAAATCCACCGCGCTCATCTATTTGCTGAACGGTAGTATTCTGGATATGAGCTCGTTTCCATTAATTCATGAAGGCTCCATTCAAGGCCGCGTCTGGTATTTTAAAGACATCACTGAAAAGATGAAACTGACGCAAAAATTAAGCTTTGAAGCTACCCACGACCCACTAACAAAACTGATGAATCGGCGTGGCTTCGATGAAAAATTACGCCTTACGATAGAGAGCCTCAAACAAAACGACGAGTGCAACTCATTACTATATCTCGATTTAGATCGTTTTAAAATGATCAACGACAGTTGTGGCCACGGCGCTGGAGACAGTGCCCTGATACAGATAAGCGAACTACTCATCGAGCTGCTTCGCTCATCAGACATATTGGCGCGGGTTGGTGGTGACGAGTTTTGTATTTTACTTAAAAACTGCCCGCCTGACACCGCGCAAAAAGTTGCTGAAAAAATTAGAAATAACATCGATAATTTTATTTTTAAATGGGAAGACAAGGTCTACGACTTAGGTGTCAGCATAGGAGTTATCGTATTAGACGATACAATAACGACGTATGAAGAAGCATTAAAGCTCGCCGATACCTCGTGCTACCTCGCCAAGGAAGAAGGCCGTAATCGCATCCATTTTCACACCTCTGCCGACCAGACCGTGTTGTTACGTTTGCAACAAAACAATATCATTAGCCAAATTCAGAACGCTCTGAATACGGATAAGTTCGTTTGTTATATTCAAAAAATATGTCACGTTGAGCACGCTTCAAGGAACAAACGTTGCGGTCTATGTAATTATGAAGTGCTGGTTCGTATGCTGGACGACGTAGGTAATATCATCCCGCCGAATGTGTTTTTACCGGCCGCCGAACGCTATAAATTGATCTATAAAATAGACCATTGGGTAATACAGCACGCTATCGCCACCATGGCTACCGTTCAGGATAAATTTAACTGGTTCAGCATTAACCTTTCAGGACAAACGATTGGGCATGAGTTAAGCTTTGACATCATCAAAGAAGCCATAGAAAACTCAGGTGTAGCGCCGCATAAAATTTGCTTTGAAGTAACAGAAACGGCCGCCATCACTAACCCCGAATTTGGCCTTGAGTTCCTTAATAAACTGCGAAAGTTAGGCTGTCTAGTGGCGCTAGATGATTTTGGCACCGGGCTTTCATCTTACGAATATTTGAAAAAATTACCCGCTGATATTTTAAAAATAGACGGCCAGTTCGTTAAAAACATGTTGAACGATGAACTAGACTTCGCAATGGTCAAGTCAATTAATGAAATCGCCCATATTATGGGCAAAGAGACTATCGCCGAATTCGTGGAAAACGCCGATATTCTAAATAAATTACTAGAAATCGGCGTCGATTACGCGCAGGGGTTTCATCTGGATACTCCAAAACCCATGACTAGCCTTCTCAACGTGGCAAGTATTAGTACGGACTAGCCATCCTAACGAATAGATCGTTAGTCCAGATCTTCCACCAACGATTCTCTTATATTGTCAGCTACTTTAACTGTCTGCTGATAGACAGCGTGATCGACACCCGCGGTAATACCTGCACCTGCTTTTGCGGCGTTTGCCATATCGGCTGTTAATTCAAAACGTAAAAAATGAACCGACGAGGTTTTTTCTTCCGTTTCACGTTCCAGGTCTTCATTGGCTATCGGGAATACTTTATCAAAGCCCTCTACCTGAACCCAGGTAGCGCGTTCAATACCGATCATCTTAGCTAGAGCATCTTTACGATCATCCACTTCATCGAACTGGATCATCATTGTCGCTTTCCAGTTTCTGCCATCAGGTATTAATGGGTTATAGGTATTAATTTCTTCCATAATGCCGGCTGATTCAAATATTTTTTCAGCTCGCAGCATTTCCTGAACCTGATAAAGCATGGTTTGATAGTCTTCAAAATGCAGGCTGACATTGTCACCAATTTTGACGATTCTATTTTCCTTGTGTGTTCGAATTTTTTTTCTAAATTCGTCGCGCATAGTTGAGTATTCCTCAAGGCTATACAATTCGGACTTTATTAATTTTTTCATTTTTAAACCCTTAATTCGCTTATATCCTTACAGAGGATAAGTTTTATTGAAGTGGCGTAAACGCTGACGACACAGCCCATTTAATTCAACTATATTCCATAAGCTTGTCTTAACAAGCTCATTGGGTTTTTAACACTCGTTTCGTCTTTTAAACCGCTGGCGATATGGTCAGCCGCCATCGGGCAATCACTTGAAAACACGTCGGCCTGAGCTTTCTCCACACGCTTTACCACCGGCTTGGCAATCTTAACCGCCGTATCATGAAATTCGCTCTTAATCGCGTACGTTCCATCGTGGCCCGAGCAACGTTCAATCGCGCTAACGGATGTATTGGGAATAAGTTCTAATAATTCCTTAGTTTTCAAACCCATATTTTGCACCCGTAAATGACAGGCGACCTGGTAGGAAATAGTACCCAGTTCATCTTTAAACTGCGTGTCCAGTAGGCCACCCTTATGTCGCAACATCAGGTATTCAAATGGATCAAACATCGCATCGCGCACCTTCGCCACATCAGCATCATCAGGAAACATCAAAGGCAGCTCCTGTTTAAACATCAGCACGCACGAAGGAACGGGGGCAACGATATCCCAGCCTTCATCCACCATTTTCACCAGTTGCGGGATATTGTTATTTTTAAGCCGTTCCACTTCTTCTAAATCACCCAACTCGAGTTTGGGCATGCCACAGCAGCTTTCTTGCTTGATCATACTGACCGCGATTTTGTTATGCTCTAACACAGACACCAGATCATTCACCAAATCTGGTCGATTGTAGTTACCGTAGCAGGTGGTAAAAATAGCCACTTTACCGCTTGTTTGCTCACACGCAGTAACAGAACTAGGCGCATGATCTTGCTGATTAAATTGTTTTCTGGCCGTCTCACTGTGATAATCCGGAATAATGGCCTGCGGGTGGATCCCCAAGGCGCTATCTAACAGCCCTCTAACGACACCATTGTTATTGGCCGCATTGACGACATTGACAAGAATAGGAATGGACGCCAATTTACCAATTTTATCCGTCGAAGTAATTAACTTATCACGTTGTTTTACATCATCTTTTTTATACTTAACCGCTTTAGCACGCAGCATCAAATGCGGAAAATCCAGGTCCCATTCATGCGGCGGTACGTAAGGGCACTTGCTCATAAAACACATATCACAGAGATAACAGTTATCGACTACGTCCCAATAAACCTTCTTATCAACCGTATCCAGTTCCATGCTCTCTGATTCATCAATGGCATCAAATAACAAAGGGAATGAGTTACATAAATTAAAACAGCGACGGCAACCATGACAGATATCAAATACTCGCTCCAACTCATCAAATAATGATGACTCGTTATAAAACTCAGGGTTTTTCCAATCAATAGGATGGCGCGTTGGGGCCTCTAAACTGCCTTCTCTCATCTTCTACTCCAATAAAGTTTGCTTGAACAAGCAAAAACTATCTTAATAATCTTATGTTTTACGACAAAAAAAGGAGGGTACTCGCATACCCCCCTCTATTAGCTAGTGCTATCAGGCGTTTAAAGTATCCAACGCTTTTTGGAAACGATTAGCGTGTGAACGCTCTGCTTTTGCCAGTGTTTCGAACCAGTCAGCAATTTCGTCGTGACCTTCATCACGCGCTGTTTTAGCCATACCTGGGTACATATCGGTGTACTCATGTGTTTCACCGGCAATGGAGGCTTTCAAATTAGCTTCTGTGTCGCCAATTGGTAATCCTGTTGCTGGGTCACCCACTTCTTCTAAATACTCAAGGTGGCCGTGCGCATGACCCGTTTCACCTTCAGCAGTTGAGCGGAACACGGTTGATACGTCGTTGTACCCTTCGATATCTGCTTTGTTGGCGAAATATAAGTAACGACGATTGGCCTGTGACTCACCGGCAAACGCCTCTTTTAAATTTTCTTCAGTTTTAGAACCTTTAAGTGACATAATAATTCCTCTATGTTGATTGATGTTAACTCCACACTTAGACTAAGTCTAAAGTTACACATCAAGATACGTCAGCTTTTTCGACATGTCAACATTATTTATCTTTGAAAGACGTATAATAAACATCATTTGACGCTGATAAAATATGTCAATTCGACAAGCTATTTCTTCTTAAACAACTAACACGAATACGATATGACTAAGGCAAAAAAACTAAATTTAGAATCCTCTCTGCAATCATTGGAAAGCTTGATCGATCGAATGGAAAATGGCGGCTTAAGTCTGGAAGCTTCACTGGAAGAGTTTGAAGAGGGCATCAAGCTGGTTCAGTCGTGCCAGAAATCCCTTAATGAAGCCGAACAAAAAGTAGAAATCCTGCTAAAAAAATCGACCGATGCTAAACCCGTTGATTTTGAATAGAGACATTTTTAACCAAGCCTTTTGATGACCTCGTTTAAAGAATTTCAGCGCGTTAAACTCATTCAAATCGAGCGCGCTTTAGATACACACCTACCAACTGAAAACGTTGAACCTAAGCGCTTACACCAGGCAATGCGCTACTCCACGTTAAATGGCGGCAAACGTATCAGAGCGATGTTGGTGTACGCGACTGGGCATTTATTTAATTTATCACCTTCCCTACTCGACAGCATCGCCTGCTCTATAGAGCTCATTCATGCTTATTCTTTGATCCACGATGATTTACCTGCAATGGATGACGATGACCTTAGGCGCGGCAAACCAAGCTGTCATAAAGCGTATGACGAAGCCACTGCCATATTGGCTGGCGACGCGCTATTAACGCTAGCATTCAATATTTTGGCTAAAGCTGACTGTACGGCGGAACAAAAGGTAAACTGTATTCAACTGCTGTCACAAGCCGCCGGTTCAAGAGGCATGGTAGGCGGGCAAGCCCTTGATTTAGCCAATGAAGGTAAGTCCGTGTCTATCGCCGAAATTGAAAATATGCACCTGCATAAAACCGGTGCGCTTATTTGCACCTGCGTCACCCTGGTTGCAGGCATACAATACCCCACTACCGATGAATACTATAAACTGTTAAAGCATTACGCCGGGTGCATTGGATTAGCGTTTCAGGTTCAAGATGATATTCTTGATGAAACCTCTACGACTGAAGCACTGGGTAAGACTCAGGGCAAAGACAAACTGGCGCTAAAATCAACCTATCCAGCTCTATTAGGTTTAAAGGCCTCTAAACAATTAGTAGAAAGCTTATACTTTGACGCCACCTCCAGTTTGTCGCATCTCGATGAGCGCGCCGTTTATCTAAGGGATATAGCTAAATTCATCATATCTCGTCAAACCTAAGTGCGCTTCGTTACAGGCTCAGTATTGGCTTGCATAGTGCTTGCTAGCAAACGATAATACGCAACCTTAATGCAAACGTATTTAAAAGGCTACGTGACACTTTCTGATAATCATCCGCTACTCGATAAAATCGATTCACCAGGCGACTTACGATCACTGACAGAAGACGAGCTAATGACGCTCTCGGATGAGTTGCGCGATTTTTTAATTGCCTCAGTGAGTAAATCAGGCGGCCATTTATCGGCTGGCCTTGGAACAGTGGAATTAACCGTCGCGCTGCATTACGTATTTGATACGCCTAATGACAAGCTGGTTTGGGACGTTGGACATCAGGCTTACCCACATAAAATTTTAACCGGGCGAAAAAACAGGATATCAACTATTCGGCAAAAAGGTGGGATTACTCCCTTCGTCACCCGCGCTGAAAGTGAGTACGACGCCTTTGGCGTTGGGCACTCAAGTACCTCTATCAGTGCCGCCCTCGGGATGGCCATCGCTGCCGCTATAAATAACGACAAAAAACGTACCGTCGCGATCATCGGTGACGGCGGAATTACCGGCGGCATGGCATTTGAAGCGCTCAATCACGCAGGCGCTTTAGACGCAAATTTGTTAGTGATACTAAATGACAATGACATGTCTATTTCACCCAATGTCGGCGCGATGAAAAATTATTTAGCCAGAATTCTGTCTGGCAAGCTCTACACCACGGTTAGACAGGGCAGCAAAAAAGTTCTGTCATCCATGCCCAGCGTCTGGGAACTGGCAAGGCGCACGGAAGAACACGTTAAAGGTATGGTTATTCCTGGCACCTTATTTGAAGAAATGGGTTTTAATTACATCGGTCCGATAGACGGCCACGACCTACCCACCTTGGTTAAAACCTTATCTAATTTAAAAGACTTACAGGGACCACAATTTCTCCATGTGGTGACCCAAAAAGGCAAGGGTTTTTCACCAGCTGAAGCCGACCCCGTTGGTTATCATGGCGTCGCGACCTTTGACCCTAGCAAAGCCAATTTACCCGAAAAAATACCTAGCGCACCCAGCTATACCGAAGTCTTTGGCCAGTGGCTATGCGATATTTCGAAAGTGAATGATAAAGTCGTTGGCATTACCCCTGCCATGCGTGAAGGTTCTGGAATGGTTGAGTTTGAACGACAATACCCAGACCGTTACTTTGACGTTGGTATTGCGGAACAACACGCCGTTACCCTGGCCGCTGGTATGGCTTGCGAAGGATTAAAACCCGTTGTCGCAATTTACTCGACTTTTTTACAACGCGGATACGACCAGTTAATTCACGACGTCGCGTTGCAAAACTTACCTGTATTATTTGCCATAGATCGCGCTGGTCTTGTTGGCCCCGATGGGCCTACTCACGCTGGCTCTTATGATTTTAGCTATCTGCGTTGTCTACCGAATATGGTTATTATGGCGCCCGCGGATGAGAATGAATGCCGCCAAATGCTGACCACCGGCATTAACCACGATGGTCCTGCTGCTGTTCGCTACCCTAGAGGAAAGGGCCCAGGCGTATCAGTTAGTGATGAATTTAAAAGTATAGAAATTGGCCGCGCTATAAAAATGCGCTCTGGTAAAAAGATCGCTATTCTGGCATTTGGATCAACCGTCAGCCCTGCCCTGGTGGCCGCAGACAAACTCAACGCAACCCTGATCAATATGCGTTTTGTGAAGCCACTGGATGAAGCGATGATTAAAGAAATCACAGCCTCCCATCAAATCATTTTCACCATCGAAGAAAATGTTGTAAAAGGCGGGGCTGGGAGTGCGGTCAATGAATTTATTAATCAACAGGTCATCGCCGTATCCGTCTTCAATCTTGGCCTGCCAGACCTTAACCTCGAACACGGTTCAAGAGAAGAGTTATTACAAGAGGCGGGGCTCGATGCTGACGGTATACAACAATCAATTCAACAATACCTTAACGCGTACCACGGTGATGCAACAAAGCCTCATCCATCGCAAACTATTTAAACACAGACGCATATGACAATCGAAGACGTACAAAACCACCAGGACTCCAGAAATATGCCGATTAATAAAGTCGGTATAAAAGATATTCGTCACCCCTTTCGTTTTGTTGACAAAGATAATCATCAGCAAGCCACCGTCGGAACGTTCAATATGTCTGTAAACCTGCCGCACCACCAGAAAGGCACGCATATGTCACGCTTCGTTGCTTTGTTAAACGAAGACTGTCAGCAACTGTCACTTCAAGGTTTTGGCTCACTACTTGAAATGATGACTAAGCGACTTGAGGCTGATACGGGTTATATGACCGCCGAGTTCCTTTATTTTGTCGATAAGTCGGCTCCCGTCACGGGCGTTAAAAGTCTACTCGACTACCAGGTAAAACTTGATGGCCAATGGTCTAACGGCGACGCTAAAATTAAAATTAAAGTCATTATTCCGGTCACCAGTTTATGTCCCTGTTCGAAGAAAATTTCTGATTACGGCGCGCATAATCAGCGCTCTCATATTACCGTCGATGCGTATACAGATGGGCAGATATATATCGAAGACATCATTCAACTGGTCGAAAAACAGGCCTCCAGCGAACTCTTTAGTTTACTGAAAAGACCCGACGAAAAATACGTTACCGAACTTGCCTACGACAACCCAAAATTCGTTGAAGACGTGGTCAGAGATATCGCCTATGCGTTGAATGAAGACGATCGAATTTTATCCTATACTCTAGAAGCTGAAAACTTTGAATCCATACATAATCATTCCGCATACGCGGTAATAGAAAATAATAAACTAACCAAAAAGACCGGAGCCTGAACAATGTCTATCACTTTAGACCTAAGCCAATACGGAATCACCAACGCCAGCGAAATCCTCCATAATCCTTCATTTGACGTGCTATACGCAGAAGAAACCCGCGATGATTTAAGCGGTTATGAAAAAGGCACTGTCACTACTTCTGGTGCTGTCGCCGTAGATACGGGTATTTTTACGGGGCGTTCGCCGAAAGATAAATATATCGTAATGGATGATGTGTCGCGCGATACCGTATGGTGGTCTACTCAGGGTAAAAATGATAACAAACCTCTCTCGCAAGAGAACTGGGGGAACCTTAAAAATATCGTCACCGAACAGCTATCTGGCCAACGTCTGTTCGTCGTTGACACATTTTGCGGCGCCAACAAAGACACCCGACTCGCGGTACGCTTTATTGTAGAAGTCGCCTGGCAGGCTCATTTTGTTAAAAATATGTTTATTCGCCCTACTGAAGCCGAACTAGCTGAATTTGAACCGGACTTTGTGGTGCTAAATGGCGCTAAAACAAACAACCCCGACTGGCAAGAGCACGGCCTTAATTCTGAAAATTTTATTGCTTTTAATTTAAGCGAAAAAATGCAACTCATCGGCGGCACATGGTACGGCGGCGAAATGAAAAAAGGTATGTTCAGCATGATGAACTACCTGTTACCACTTCGCGGTATGGCATCTATGCATTGTTCAGCAAACATTGGTAAAGATAACGATGTGGCTATTTTCTTCGGTTTATCAGGCACTGGAAAAACCACCCTATCGACCGATCCAAAACGCCAACTTATCGGCGATGACGAGCACGGCTGGGACGATGATGGTGTATTTAATTTCGAGGGCGGTTGTTACGCAAAAGTGATTAACCTGAACGCCGAAGACGAACCAGAAATATACGGCGCTATTCGACGTAACGCGCTACTGGAAAACGTCACCGTGTCAGCTGACGGCGTTGTCGATTACGCTGATAATTCTAAAACTGAGAACACGCGTGTTTCGTACCCGATTGAGCACATTGAAAATATCGTCAAACCCATTTCTAAGGGTGGTCACGCAAAAAAAGTTATCTTCTTAACCGCAGATGCATTTGGCGTCACGCCGCCCGTGTCCAAACTGACCGCTGATCAAACCAAGTACTACTTTTTGTCCGGCTTTACCGCAAAATTAGCGGGTACAGAACGCGGCATTACCGAACCAACGCCTACTTTCTCTGCCGCTTTTGGTGCGGCCTTTTTGTCTTTACACCCTACTAAATACGCGCAGGAACTGGTTAAGCGTATGGAAGCGGTTGACGCCCAGGCCTACCTCGTTAACACCGGCTGGAATGGCAGCGGTAAAAGGATCTCTATTAAGGACACGCGTGGGATTATAGACGCCATTCTCGATGGCTCGATTGAAAACGCCGAGACGAAGCATATCCCTTACTTTAACTTAGAAATCCCTACTTCTCTGCCAGGGGTAGATAGCAACATTCTTGACCCACGTGACACCTACGAAAATCCTGAACATTGGAATAAGCGCGCCCATGAATTGGCTCAATTATTTGAACTTAACTTCGAAAAATATACCGATAATGACGAAGGTAAAGCGCTCGTCGCTGCAGGCCCGCAACTGACTTAAATCAGTTTGTTAAGCTTTTTAAAAGGCCCTGTGAAAGCAGGGCCTTTTTTATGCTATCGTCTTTGACACTCAACATGGAAGGTTTGATTCATCATGGCAAACGATTCTAGACAAAACATCCGTCCTGGCAACAGCCAAAAACGCCATAAGAAGCCGTACCCAAAAGGACGCCAACTTTCTGCTGAAGCACAAGTTGAGATCAAGGCTTTATTAGCAGACTCCCCGCGTCGTAAGGACTTACTGATCGAATACCTGCACCTTATTCAGGATAAATGGTCGCATATCAGCGCCGCGCACTTAATGGCCTTGGCCGCTGAACTTAATTTATCTCAAGCTGAAGCTTATGAGGTAGCCAGTTTTTATCATCATTTTGACGTCATCAGAGAAAATGAAACTGCGCCCGCTAAAACCACCGTCAGGGTCTGTGACTCATTAAGCTGTACGATGGCCGGTGCAGACGTCTTATTAACCGAACTAAAAACCCTCGCGCCAGATTCCTTTCGTGTTATTACAGCACCCTGCATGGGCCTTTGCGATAAGGCACCCGCCGCTGCGCTTGGTAGAAACTATATGGGCCACGTATCGGCGGCGTCATTGATGGAAAGCGTCAATAACGAAGCTACTAACGCTGTTTTGCCCGCTTACCAATCCTACGATGAGTACGTAACAAACAACGGTTACCAGTTATTTCAGTCGATCACGGAACAGCGGCTGACTATAGAAGATATTATTAAACGTATCGCGGACAGCGGACTAAAAGGTCTAGGCGGTGCGGGGTTCCCAACCGCGCAAAAACTCAATATCGTGCGCAATGAACCAGCCCCCAGGTTTTTTTGTGTTAACGCGGATGAAGGCGAGCCAGGCACGTTTAAAGATAGACAAATTCTATCCTCCCATCCGCATCAATTTTTAGAAGGCATGCTTATCGCCGCGCGTATTATCGACGCTAGTAAAATCTATATTTACCTGCGCGACGAATACGCTTCGATTTATCAGGTATTACAGCTCGAGCTTCAACAGTTATTTAGTCATGGCCTGATCAAGGAAAACTACGTAGAAATAAGACGCGGCGCGGGCGCTTATATCTGTGGCGAAGAATCCGCCATGATCGAGTCGATAGAGGGCAAGCGCGGGCTACCCAGACACCGCCCACCTTATGTCGCGCAACGGGGCCTCTTCCAGCGCCCTACGCTGGTGCAAAATGTAGAAACGCTATACTGGGTTCCCGCCATCCTGAATAAGGGCTCAGACTGGTTCAAAGAGCAAGGCAAAAATGACGCCGCAGGGCTTCGTTGCTACTCATTATCCGGCAGAGTTAAACGCCCAGGCGTTATCGTCGCACCTGCCGGTAGCAGCGTTCGAGAACTACTCGAATTAGCCGGTGGCATGCTAGATGGTCATCAATTCAAGGCCTACCTACCGGGCGGTGCGTCGGGTGGTATTTTACCTGCATCACTAGACCACCTGGCTCTAGATTTCGGCAGCATGACAGACTACGGCTGTTTTGTCGGTTCGCACGCCGTTATTATTTTATCTGATCAGGATAGTCTAAAAGCCACCTCTCAGAATTTATTAAACTTCTTTCAGGACGAGAGTTGCGGGCAATGTACGCCGTGTAGGCTCGGCTGCGAAAAAGCGAGTCTTTTACTCGCCGCTGAACACTGGGATAAAGCCTTATTAAACGAACTCTGCACAACGATGGCTGACGCGTCTATTTGTGGGTTAGGCCAGGCCGCGCCAAATCCTATTCTTTCAACCCTGAAGTATTTCCCTGAGGAGGTTTAAGATGACAGACACAATCTCCTTTGTACTGGATGGCGAGCGGGTATCCGCCTCAAGCGACGAGAGTATCTGGCAAATAGCTAAACGCATGGGTACGGCTATACCCCACCTATGCTTTAAGGACGCCAAAGGCTACCGAGCCGACGGCAATTGCCGTGCCTGCATGGTAGAAATTGAGGGTGAACGCAGCCTCGCCGCCTCGTGTTGTCGTTACCCCAGTAATAATATGCTCGTTAATACGCAAAGCAGCCGCGCAGTTGCGTCGCGCAAGTTGGTGGTGGAGTTATTAAAGACCGATCTGAATAGCGACGTCACCGCCGGTTCTGACTTTGCTAAACTAGCCGAGTCGATGCAAATTGGCATCTCTCGCTTCCCTAAAAAAAACCTGCCAGTTAGCGACCCTTCCCACCCGGCCATATCGGTACAGCTAGGCGCCTGTATTCAATGCACGCTATGCGTTCGGGCCTGCCGAGAGGTTCAGGTAAATGACGTTATTGGCTTATCCAATCGGGGCAACAAAGAAAAAATAAGCTTTGATTTCGATGACCCGATGGGCGAATCCACCTGTGTTGCATGCGGTGAATGCGTACAGGCCTGTCCCACTAACGCGCTGACGGTAGCCTCACAAAAGGACACCCAGGCCGACAAAACAGTGCGCACCATTTGCCCTTATTGCGGCGTCGGTTGTCAGCTAGAACTGAATATCAAAGATAATAAAGTCCTCACGGTTGACGGTGCCGATGGCCCGTCTAATGAAGGGAAACTCTGCGTCAAAGGTCGTTTTGGTTTCGACTATATTAATTCGGATCAACGACTTACCGAGCCTTTGATCAGAAAACCTGGCCTTGAAAAAGGCATTAATATTGACCCCGCCAACCCTTACAGCCACTTTAGACCTGCTAGCTGGGAGGAAGCCTTAAACGCCGCGGCTAAAGGCTTCGCTGACTGTAAACAAACATTCGGCTCTGAGGCGCTGGCTGGATTTGGTTCAGCCAAATGCTCGAACGAAGAAGCCTATATTTTTCAAAAACTCATCCGCACCGGATTTGGCACCAATAACGTCGACCATTGCACGCGATTGTGTCACGCCTCATCCGTAGCCGCATTGATGGAAACGATCGGCTCAGGCGCCGTCACCGCGCCTTTTACCGCAGCAAAAGACAGCGATTTGATTATCGTCATTGGAGCCAATCCGAGCGAAAACCACCCGGTCGCCGCTACTTTCTTCAAACAAGCGGCTAAGCGTGGGGCTGAACTCATCGTGATGGACCCCAGGGCGCAAGCGCTAAAGCACTACGCGAGCCATATGCTACAGTTTAGCCCAGGCACCGACGTCGCCTTACTGAACGCTATCATGCACGTGATCGTGGAAGAGAAACTCTACAATCAGGACTATATTCAGCAACACACCGCTGGATTTAAACAGATGGTTGAACACCTGAAGGATTATTCACCAGAGTTCATGCAGAGCATCTGCGGTATTGACGCCGATATAATTAAAACAGTCGCTCGCAAATACGCGCAGGCTAAATCTGCCATTATTTTTTGGGGCATGGGTATCGCTCAACATACGCACGGCACCGATAATGCGCGCTGCCTTATTTCATTGGCCTTAATGTGCGGACACATTGGCCGGCCCGGTACCGGCCTGCACCCCTTACGCGGACAAAACAACGTTCAAGGGGCTTCTGATGCAGCCTTGATACCGATGTTCTATCCGGATTATAAGAAAACCTCTGACCCACAGGCGAAGGCTTTTTTCGAGGCTTTATGGAACACAGAACTGACCGCTGTAGAAGGCTTAACCGTCGTTGAAATTTTAACCGCTATCCACGACGATACGATTCGCTCGATGTATATCATGGGTGAAAATCCCGCCATGTCTGACCCTAATTTAAACCACGCGCGACTCGCCCTGTCAAAGCTTGAGCACTTGGTCGTACAAGATATTTTTCTCACGGAAACGGCGATGTTTGCCGATGTTATTTTACCCGCCACGGCCTGGCCTGAAAAAAGTGGTAGCGTGACCAACTCCAACCGGCAGGTACAGATGGGGCGTAAAGCCGTTGAACCTCCTGGTGATGCCAGAGCTGACTGGTGGATTACCACTCAAATAGCGAACAAATTAGGTTTGAACTGGCCTTATAGCGAAGCAAAGGATATTTACAGCGAGATGCAAATCGCTATGCCCTCGCTGGCGAATATTAGCTGGCAACGACTCGACAAAGAACACTCTGTCACCTACCCCTGCGCTTCACCGAATGAAGCTGGACTGGCTATCGTATTTAGCGATAAATTTCCAACCGCAGATGGTCGAGGGAAATTCGTACCGGCCAAGCTACTTCCGCCAAAAGATGCACTCGACGATGAATTCAACTTTATCCTCACCACCGGCCGCCAACTCGAACATTGGCACACTGGCGCGATGACGCGACGTAGTGAAATTTTGAATACCCTCGAACCAGAACCATTTGTACAGATGAATACCGCTGATTGCGAAAAACTTGGCATAGCCGCCGGTGATACAGTTCGCATAAAAAGCCGCCGGGGGGCTATTAATATACGCGTGCGCGTTGATAATATCGTGCAAACCGGCTTGGTTTTTATTCCTTTTGCCTACGTAGAAGCGGCAGCCAATCTGTTAACTAGTCAGGAATTAGACCCTTACGGAAAAATCCCCGAATTCAAATACTCCGCCGTAAAAATAGAGCAGCTACATACATGAGTCAGATAACAAACGAAGTCGTCGGCGTAGTCCTCGCTGGTGGATTGGCTAGAAGAATGAACCATCAGGATAAGTCTTTTCTCACCCTTGCTGATAAACCACTGATTGATCACGTTATCGGCCGTTTCGCCCCTCAATGCAACACGGTGTTAATCAGCAGTAATAAACTAAATGACCAGCTTCAGTCGTACGGTTTTCCAGTCATTAAAGATACCCTAGAAGGATTTCCTGGGCCTTTAGCCGGCATCTTAGCGGCGATGGAATGGAGTGAAATCCATCAGCCCGACACGAAGTGGATCGCTTCGATCGCGGTGGATACACCTTTTTTGCCGAAAAACCTGGTCGCTGAACTACTTCAATCGGTTCACGATGACGAATCGCAATTAGCCTGCGCCTATTCGGCCGGACGTTCTCACCCGGTGAACGGCTTATGGTCGATGGATTTAATGGCCGTCTTACGGCTCGCGCTAGAAGACGAAGGGCTGCGTAAAATAGACCAATGGACCGCACGTTATAAATTATCTAAAACCGTCTTCGACTTTAAGAGCATTGACCCATTTTTTAATATCAACTCTCAGGACGACCTGACTCAGGCAGAGAGCATTATAAAACCATCATTATCAAGCTAATACCTAGCCATCTAATAGAACGTTTTCTGCCCCATTTAAGATTTGAAAGTGCCTGCCTTTGGCCCTGGAAATTAAGGTAACGCCGGATCGTTGAGCCATATCTAAACCCATTTTCGTCGCGCCGGAACGAGAAAGCAGCACAGGAATGTCCATTTGCGCGACTTTAATGACCATTTCAGAGGTTAAACGACCCGTTGTATAAAATATGCAACCCTCTCCGGATAAGCCATTCAGCCACATATAACCCGCTATGGTATCAACCGCGTTATGTCTGCCTACGTCCTCCACAAAAAATATAATATCTTCGCCTTTACATAGCGCGCAGCCATGTACAGCGCCCGCTTTTTTATAAACATTATTATAATTACCTAAGTAGTTCAGCAAAAAATAAAGCGTCGATTGTTTAACGCTCGATGTCACCAGTTGCCTGTCTTTTAGTTTATCCAGCACATTACCAAACATCGTGCCTTGCCCACAGCCAGAGGTAATCGTCCTGGTTTCTTTTAATTTAGCTATCTCTTGATTTGGCTTATTTGACACCACGGCGACCGCCTGCGTTTGCCAGTCCACCTGTACCGCTTTAAGCTCGTCTACCTCGGTAAAAAAGTTCTGATTTTTCAGATACCCCAGCACCAATAACTCTGGAAACGAGCCCATCGTCATCAGAGTCACCACTTCTTGCCTGTCAATGAATAAGGTCAATGGCCTCTCTTCAACCAGCACCACGTCCACTGGCGAGCCGTTCTCATTTATCGCGGTGACCGTTGATGATCCGGTTATTCCAGACTGCGTCATTTCAAGCATGTATATCTATCCCGTTAATCGCATTAGCTAGTTATAACACGCAAAAAAAAAGCCATGCAAATGCATGGCTTTTTAATAAGCAATGTTTATTAAAACAGGTGTTTTACACCATCGCGTTCTTCTTTTAATTCATTTTCGGTAGCGGTCATTCTTTCACGACTGAAATCGCTGATTTCTAAGCCTTGAACGATTGAGTAATCACCATTTGATACCGTTACAGGGAATGAATAAATTAAACCTTCTGCAATGCCGTAGCTGCCGTCACTCGGTATGCCCATGCTAACCCAATCTCCAGCAGGAGTACCTTGAACCCATGTTCTCATGTGGTCCAGGGCAGAACTAGCAGCTGAGGCAGCACTAGAGAGGCCACGCGCTTTAATAATAGCTGCGCCACGCTGTTGAACCGCAGGAATATATTCATCCGTGTACCAAGCTGTATCGACTTTAGACAAGGCGGGTTCACCATTGATAAGCGCATTATGAAGATCTGGGTATTGCGTCGCTGAATGATTACCCCAAATCGTTACTTTTTTAATATCTGTACTGTGCGTCGCTGTTTTTTCGGCCAATTGGCTCAGTGCACGGTTATGGTCTAAACGCGTCATCGCGGTGAAGCAACGTGGGTTTAAGTCAGGCGCATTATTCATTGCGATTAAGGCATTTGTATTAGCTGGGTTACCTACGACTAATACGCGAACATCGCGTTTGGCAACGGCGTTTAATGCTTTACCCTGTACAGAGAAAATAGCGGCATTGGCTTCAAGCAGGTCTTTACGCTCCATACCAGGGCCACGCGGACGAGCACCGACTAAGAAAGCAAAATCAATGTCTTTAAAGGCGACATTTGCGTCATCAGTAATCTCAACGCTTTGTAATAAAGGAAAGGCACAATCATTTAATTCCATCACGACGCCTTCAAGCGCGCCTAACGCTGGGGTGATTTCCAACAAATGCAAACAAACCGGTTGCTCAGGACCTAAAAAATCGCCTGAGGCGATACGAAATAATAATGAGTAAGAAATTTGGCCTGCGGCGCCGGTTACGGCTACATGAACGGGTGATTTCATTCTAACGATCTCCTAAAATTTTAAATGACATATTATAACCGAAATAAAGAGCTGTTTTTCTTTTTCGGTCTGATGGTAAAGGGGAAATAAAACATTCAGGTTATGCAACCAAAAAATGTTTAATTAGCCTTTCGGAGCACTATTTTTAAACAAACGCTTAAGGTCGTAACAGTAGATAAAACCTGGCAAAGCAAAGACTACAAACAAACACAGCGTCACGACGTAAAACTCCCAGTCTTGTGCACTGATGGTGCCCATTGTTTTGTTTTCAACAGCGATGCCAATGGCCAATGAAAGCATATAAAGTAAAAACCATTCAATCCAGCGTAGCCAGCCGGACTTAGCTGTAACAGTTTTAACAAGAAACGCTTTATCAGACAACCACGGAAGGTTCGCCGCTATAAAAGAAACAATAAAGATAAATAAAATTAAGGCCTGATTTGTCATAAGCGGATAATTGTCTTGTCTAGAGCATCTTACAAATTTTCGACTTATTGAAGCCGCTACTGATCAAAATTTAATTGGTGCCGAGAGCGGGACTTGAACCCGCACGTCCATAAGGACACTACCCCCTCAAGATAGCGTGTCTACCAATTCCACCACCTCGGCATTAAATTACTCAGGAATAGGAACGTCACTTGGAGTCATTGCCTCTATCCCTGTCGTGGCTTTTTTAGCTTTAGTTGGTAGGCCATTAATTAAATCAGCGGGCGTTCCTTCTATTGACTCAATCGGCGCTGTGTCTGACAGTTTATCAATGATATTGTCAGGGGCCGCTCTATTACCACCTAGATAGGCTAGCGTTAAACTCGTGATAAAAAATAAAGTGGCTAGGATAGCCGTTGATCGGGTTAAAAAAGAACCAGAACCTTTGGCACCAAAAACCGTGCCCGATGCGCCGCTACCAAATGCAGCGCCTGCGTCCGCACCTTTACCGTGTTGAATTAAAATCAGACCCACCATCAACACAGCAATTAACACGTGTATCGATAAAACTATTGCAAACAAACTCATAAACTTATCCTTTT
>JBLIAQ010000006.1:0-28804 GCA_047634535.1 Cycloclasticus sp. | reverse complement strand
CTAGCATCCGTGGTCAGTATGACGCTGGGTATTGTGGTCGATTATACGGTACATTTCCTTAGTAAATATTTACGTGCTAAGCGTGAAAAGGGCTATAGCACAGAGGATTCCATTGCCTACGCGTTTACCCATGTGGGGAAAGCCTTAACCATCAGCACACTGATACTGAGTGCAGGATTTGGTGTCTTAATGCTGTCACCGTTTGCGTTAAATTCCGACATGGCAACGTTAACTACTTGGATCATCATGATTGCCTTGGTCGTTGATTTATTGCTACTGCCTATTTTATTACTCAAATTAGATAAGGATAAAAAATGAACAAATTTATTGGTTTATTGTTACTTTTACTACCACTGGTACTGTGCGCGCAAACGCCGGAAGAAAGAGGGCTAGAAATAGCGCTAGAAGCTGATAAGCGAGATGCTGGCTTTGGTGACCTGTCATCAAACATGGTGATGACGCTTAAAAATGCCAATGGTGATACCAGTATTCGTAAAATGCGCTCAAAAGCACTTGAAGTGGTTGGCGATGGTGATAAGAGCTTAACCATTTTTGATAAACCGGCGGATGTTAAAGGTACTGCGTTTTTATCGTTTACGCATATTTTAGAAGCCGATGATCAATGGCTGTACTTACCGGCTTTAAAACGCGTTAAGCGTATTTCGTCAAAAAACAAATCAGGCCCGTTTATGGGCAGTGAGTTTGCCTTTGAAGATTTATCCTCGGTTGAGGTGGCAAAGTACGCGTACCGTTACCTGAAAGATGAGGTGCTCGATGGCGAAGACTGTTTTGTTATTGAAACCACGCCAAAGTACCAATATTCGGGTTATACGCGCTCGGTAGTGTGGATGAGTAAAGAAAAATACCAACCATTAAAGGTTGAGTTTTATGATCGCAAAAAGTCCTTATTAAAAACCTTGATGGTATCGGGGTATAAGCAATATTTAGGAAAATATTGGCGGCCAGATGTCTTGACCATGGTGAATCACCAAACCAAAAAAGAAACCGTATTGACGTTCTCAGATTACGCCTTTCAAACGGGCTTAACTGATAGGGATTTTAATAAGGCGAGTTTAAAAAGAATTAAGTAATACTTAGGACTGGTTAAAAAATCAATGAATAAACAGCACGTATTTGCGATAACGGTATTGATGGCCCTCGGGGGCTTTGGGACGCATGCGTCTGCTAGTGAATGGTCGGGTTTTGTTGCGGGCGAATATGCTTATTTCCCCCAGTCGGCGTTAGATGGGCAACAGTTTGATCAGCACAATCTATCGTTTTTTGCGGAACCAGAGTTTTACCATAGCTGGGGCAATGAACATAGCCTCACCTTTGTGTCCTTTATTAGATGGGACGAGCACGATTCGCAGCGTAGCCACCTTGATGTTAGAGAGCTTATTTGGACGCACGCTGCAGAGCAATGGGATATTCGTGCAGGCATCGGCAAAGTGTTTTGGGGGGTCACTGAATCGCAGCATTTGGTTGATATAATTAACCAAAGTGATTTGGTTGAAAATATTGACGGTGAAGATAAGCTAGGTCAACCGATGATCAATCTAACCTTATTGCAAGACTGGGGTATGCTTGATTTGTTCGTATTACCCGGGTTTAGAGAAAGAAGCTTTGCAGGAAAGGATGGCCGCTTTCGCTCTAGCCCTGAAATTGACGACCATACTGTGTATGAGTCCGGAGCTAAGCAGAAACACGTCGATTATGCACTGCGTTGGAGTCAAACGTTCGATGATTGGGATGTAGGCTTATCGCACTTTTATGGTACCAGCAGAGAACCTAGGATCATTCCAACAGTAACGCCGAATGGCCTAGTTTTAGTTCCATTTTACGACATTATTAACCAGACTGGCATTGATGTTCAGGCCACGCTGGGTGCATGGTTGTGGAAAGTTGAAGTGATCCATCGCAGTGGCCAAGGCGAAACCTTTAATGCGTTTACCGGTGGGTTTGAGTACAGTTTTGTGGGTGTTTTCGACTCCTCAGCAGACCTTGGCGTTATCGCAGAATATTTGTATGATGACCGCGGATCGAGTGCTGCAACGCCGTTTGAGAATGATATTTTCATCGGCGCAAGACTGGGCATGAATGATGCGGCGTCCAGTGAACTGTTATTGGGTGTTATCAGTGACTTGAATCAAAATACGCGTTTTTACAGTCTAGAAGCCAGTCGTCGTATTGCACGTTCATGGGTTATCAGTGTTGAAGCGAGATTCATATCGGCAGAAGACAATAATGACCCACTGTTTTATATACGGCAGGATGATTCGATAAAATTAGAATTGGCGCGTCACTTTTAACCCAAGACTGTGTTATCAAGTTATTTCCTGATGTGTTGTTCAAGTCGTTCGGGTGGAATGCACCAAATGGGTTGATACGCGCACCTATTTAATGCAAAATTTGCCTTTCAATAATAACAAAGGCGTTTTATGAAATTAATAACAGCAATTATTAAACCTTTTAAATTAGACGATGTACGTGAAGCGCTTGGCGATACAGGCGTTGCAGGCGTAACCGTCACCGAAGTGAAGGGTTTTGGGCGTCAACGCGGGCATACCGAATTATATCGAGGTGCAGAGTACGTAGTCGACTTTCTGCCAAAGGTAAAGCTAGAAATTGCGGTATCTGAGGAACAGTTAGACGCGGCGATAGACGCGATTGTTCAAGCTGCGAACACCGGCAAAATTGGCGATGGCAAAATATTTGTTACTAATTTAGAAAAAGTAATACGAATTCGTACGGGCGAAACGGGTAATGAGGCACTTTAAATGAAAATAAAACAACGTGCTCTTTTTTTTGCTTTAATGCTACTGCCTAGCTTGGCATTTGCGGATGAATTAAATGGCGCTAATACCGCCTGGATTTTAACGTCTACCGCCCTGGTTTTATTTATGACCATTCCTGGCCTGTCTATGTTCTATGCTGGTTTGGTTAGAAGCAAGAACGTGTTATCGGTATTTATGCAGTGCTTTTCGATCACCTGTGTTGCTTCAATTTTATGGTTCGTTGTCGGATACAGCCTCGCTTTTGGCGAGGGTAATGCCTTTATTGGTGATTTATCTAGAGTTATGTTTTCAGGCATCGATCGAGACACCTTGTTGGGCGATATTCCTGAATCATCGTTCGCGATGTTTCAAATGACGTTTGCGATTATTACACCGGCGCTCATTATCGGTGGTTTTGCAGAGCGCATGAAATTTTCAGCAATGCTGCTATTTAGCGCAATTTGGCTTCTCGTTGTATACGTACCGATCACTCACTGGGTTTGGGGCGGCGGCTGGTTAGGCGCGATGGGTGTTTATGACTTTGCGGGTGGTCTTGTCGTACATATCACGGCTGGTGTAGCTGCCATAGTGGCAGCAATGGTGCTGGGTCCAAGAAAAGGTTTTCCGACCACGCCGATGCCCCCTCATAACCTCACCATGACCATTATGGGCGCGGGCATGCTTTGGGTCGGTTGGTTTGGCTTTAACGGTGGCAGTGCCTTAGCGGCCAACGGTGACGCGGCAATGGCCATTATCGTCACGCATATATCGGCTTCAATGGGCGCGTTGACCTGGATGGCTATCGAATGGAGAAAATTTGGTAAGCCAAGTGCCTTGGGTGCGGTTACCGGTATGGTGGCTGGTTTAGGTACGATCACCCCTGCTTCGGGTTTTGTAGGCCCAGGTGGTGCGTTGATTATTGGTTTGCTGGCCGGTTTTGTCTGCTTTAACGCAACACAGTATATTAAGCGTGTATTGAAAATTGATGATTCACTCGACGTATTTCCGGTGCACGGCGTCGGCGGAATATTAGGCTCCTTAGTGGTGGCGGTTTTCGCTTCGACTGAACTGGGTCTTTTTAGCGGTTACGGTTTCGCTGAAGGTATTACATCTATTTCTGAACAATTCACCGTTCAAGCCATAGGTGTCGCCGCGGTGATCGTATTTACTATTATCGCGACATTTATTATTTTAAAAGTTGTTGGTGTGTTAACAGGTGGGCTGCGAGTGGGCGAAGAAGCTGAAATGCAAGGGCTGGACGTCGTCTCACACGAAGAAAGCGGCTACAACCTCTAGCGTTATTCCGTGAGTTAACCCCCTGCTTTATCAGGGGTTAACTCCGAACTAAGTTCAGAAGTGAGATTAAGTTGGAAGTTTCATGCGCGTTAACCAGGAGTTCAATATGATTAAACTATATGCTTTTCCAAGATCAAGAAGCTCTCGTGTCGTTTGGATGCTCGAAGAAATTGGCGTGGATTACGACTTTATTAAAATTGAACTGCTGGAAGGTGCGGGGCAATCTGAAGAGTATTTAAAAATACACGCAGATGGTAAAGTGCCGGCGATAGAGGATAACGGTTTTGTGCTCACAGAATCCGCCGCTATTATGACCTATTTGGGTGATAAATATTCAGACTCGAAACTGGTGCCAGAACCCAGAACAAAAGAACGAGCACGGTATGATGAATGGAGTTTTTTCGTCCTGACCGAGTTAGAGCAGCCATTATGGACGGTGGGTAAGCATACCTTCGTTTTCCCTGAAGAAAAACGAGTGCCAGAAATTCTGGATGTTGCGCATTGGGAGTTTTTAAAGGCGTGTAAGGTGCTAGAAAAGAGGTTGAGCGGAAAAAAATATGCGTTGGGCGATTCATTTTCCGCTATTGATATTCTTATCGCGCATACCCTGCGTTGGGCTAATGCGTTCGGGGTCCCTTGTGGCTCGGAGCAGTTAGACGATTATCGAGAAAGAATGAGTGCAAGGGCTTCTTTTGAAAGGGTATTAAGCAAAGAGTCAGCCGCAGGTTAAAAGTTATAGCGCTCTATTCATTCGCTGGTTATCGGTGATACAATGTCTAGTTCATTGAAACAATTTTTATTTGGGCGAAAGCTTAGGCTTTTATTTGTTTAGCCACCACCTCCAATTAACTTAACGACTGTAGACTTATGACTGATTTAACCAAATATAGAAATATCGGTATTTTCGCCCACGTGGATGCTGGTAAAACCACCACCACAGAACGTATCTTAAAATTAACCGGTACTATTCATAAAACGGGTGAGGTTCACGATGGTGAAGCAACCACAGATTTTATGGAACAGGAAGCTGAGCGTGGAATAACCATTCAGTCTGCTGCGATTTCATGCTATTGGGATGACCACCGCTTTAATATTATCGACACACCGGGGCACGTTGACTTTACCATCGAAGTGTATCGTTCACTGAAAGTGCTAGACGGTGGCGTAGGCGTGTTTTGTGGTTCAGGCGGTGTTGAACCTCAATCTGAAACAAACTGGCGTTATGCGAATGACTCAGAAGTAGCGCGTATTATTTTTATTAATAAACTTGATCGTATGGGCGCTGATTACTACCGCGTGATTGACCAAGTCAAAAAAGTGCTCGATGCAAATCCAATAGTCATGGTGTTGCCAATAGGTATTGAAGATGATTTTAAAGGCGTTGTTGACCTGTTAACGCGTAAAGCTCATATATGGGATGAGTCTGGGCTGCCAGAGAACTTTACCATACAAGACGTGCCAGCTGACATGGTGAACAAAGTAGAAGAATACCGCGAAAAACTTATTGAAATGGCCGTTGAGCAAGATGATGACCTGATGGAGACCTATCTTGAAGGCGTAGAGCCATCAATTGAGGATATTAAACGTTGTATCCGTAAAGGTACCATCGCCCTTGATTTCTTCCCGACGTATTGTGGTTCAGCGTTTAAAAACAAAGGTATTCAATTAATATTGGACGGGGTTGTTGATTACCTGCCAAACCCAACAGAAGTTAAACCACAGCCTGAGACAGATGAAGAAGGCGTTGAAACGGGTAAGTTTGCGATTGTTGATCCAAAAGGACCGTTTCGCGCATTAGCGTTTAAAATTATGGACGATCGTTTTGGCGCATTAACCTTTATTCGTATTTACTCAGGTGTTATGAACAAAGGCGATACCGTACTAAATACAGCGACGGGTAAAACAGAGCGCATTGGTCGCCTTGTAGAAATGCACGCGGATGAGCGTAAAGAACTTACGGGCGCAACAGCAGGCGATATTGTTGCGGTTGTGGGCATGAAAGATGTACAAACAGGCCACACCCTATGCGACCCTAAAAACCCCGCAACCTTAGAGGCCATGATTTTCCCTGAGCCAGTTATCTCAATTGCTGTATCACCAAAAGACAAAGGTGCTTCAGAAAAAATGGGTATCGCGATCGGTAAAATGATTAAAGAGGATCCATCTTTCCACGTTGAAACAGACGAAGACAGTGGTGAAACGATTCTTAAAGGAATGGGCGAGCTTCACTTAGACATTAAGATTGATATTCTTAAACGTACTCATGGAGTTGAAGTTAGCGTTGGTAAGCCACAAGTGGCGTACCGTGAAGCTATTACCAAACGTCTTGAAGACAGCTACACACACAAGAAGCAATCGGGTGGTTCAGGTCAATACGGTAAAATTGATTACGTGGTAGAGCCTGGAGAAGCTGGTACTGGCTTTACCTTCGAATCGAAAGTAACCGGTGGTAACGTACCGCGCGAATTCTGGCCTGCTGTTGAAAAAGGTTTCGCTAAGCAAATGTCAAAAGGTGTGCTAGCGGGTTACCCTTGTGTAGACGTTAAAGTCACTTTGCTGGATGGTGGCTTTCACGCGGTGGATTCGTCAGCTGTGGCATTTGAATTGGCTGGTGGTGGTGCTTACCGCCAATCTATGCCAAAAGCCGGCGCGCAAATAATGGAGCCGATCATGAAAGTTGACGTGTTCACACCAGATTCTCACGTGGGAGACGTTATTGGTGACCTTAACCGTCGTCGTGGCATGATCAGATCACAAGACGCTGGCGCTACAGGTGTGCGTATTAAAGCCGACGTGCCATTGAGTGAAATGTTTGGCTACATTGGTGACTTACGCACTATGACCTCAGGCCGTGGTCAGTTCTCTATGGAATTCGAACACTATATGCCTTGTCCAAAGAATATTTCTGAGGAAGTCATTAAGGAAGCTAAAGAGCGCGACGCAAAGAAATAGGTCGTTCTCAAAAGCTTTCGTTAGAAGATTGATAAAAAGGGCTGGTTTACCAGCCCTTTTTAATGCGCCGAATAAAAACTTCGTTACACTAATAACATGAATATTCTCATTATCGCCTCGGTCTGGCCCGAACCGACATCGTCGGCTGCCGGGCGACGCATGATGGATTTGCTGACGCTATTTGTTCGCCAGGGTTGGGTGCTAACCTATGCCTGTACAGCTGCCGAGTCGCCGTATCGCCACCCGATAGAATCCCTCGGTATCAAAATAGCGACGGTCGTCATTAATAACAGTAGCTTTGATAGCTTTATTCACGGGTTGTCACCCGATTTAGTCTTGTATGACCGGCTTATGCTGGAAGAGCAGTTCTCCTGGCGGCTTGAAAAGCAGTGCCCGCAGGCGATGACCATGCTAGAAACGTCAGACCTACACTGTTTACGCTATGCGCGACAAGACGCCTTAAAAAAAGGCAGACCCTTTAGCGCCGATGATTTGAACAGTGAGATGGCTTATCGCGAGATCGCCAGTATTCAACGTAGCGATTTGACCTTGGTTATTTCGAGCTATGAAATGGAATTGTTAACGTGCGTGTTTAAGGTCAATTCATCCTTAATCTACCACTTTCCCTTTATAGTTGAGCCGAATTGCCTTGAAGAAAACAAACAAAACTGGCCCACTTATGAAGCGCGAGAGGGTTTCATGTGTATCGGCAATTTTAAGCACGCGCCTAACTGGGATTCGGTGCAATACCTTAAGCAAGAGATATGGCCAAAAATTCGCCAACGCTTACCGCAAGCTAATCTCTATGTCTATGGCGCATACCCGCCCCCCAAAGCATTGCAGCTTAATAAACCAGCTGAGGGTTTTTATATTAAAGGTCGCGCCGAAAATGCTCAAGAAGTGATGCGAAGCGCCAGGGTTTGCCTTGCTCCATTACGCTTTGGCGCGGGTTTAAAGGGCAAGTTATTAGAGGCGATGGAGTGTGGTACGCCTAGCGTTACCACTACAATTGGCGCAGAAGCGATGCACGGCGAGCTACCCTGGAACGGAGCCATTAGCGATGAGCCAGATGTAATTGCTGAAGCGGCGGTCGCGCTGTACGAAAATAAAGCCCGCTGGCAAGATGAGCAACAAAAGGGTTTGGATATTATAAAACATTGTTTTAATGCCGAGGATTTTGAGCAAGCCTTAATAAACAAAATATTGTCGCTACAAGCAGATTTAACGGCGCATAGGCGACAGAACTTTCAAGGCGCTATGTTGCGCCACCACTTGCTGAGAAGTAGCAAGTACATGTCACTCTGGATAGAAGAAAAAAACAAAGGGAGTGAATAGTCGTGGCAAAAATTCTTATTATAGGCTGTGGTGATATTGGTGCGGAACTCGGCAAACAATTAGTCACACAGGGTCATCGCGTTAGCGGTTGGAAGCGAACGCCGCCTACTGAATCGTCATCGTTTGAAATCTGTAAGGTGGACGTTACTCAGCCTGAATGTATAAAGCGTCAGGAGCTTGATTTTGACCAGGTGGTTTATATCCTTGCGCCCGATAGAGGTGATATATCGACTTATGAGGCCGTTTTTGCAATAGGGGTTGATTATGTGCTCGATGCTTTTAGCTTACGTAATTCGAGCGCCTCATTTATCTTTGTATCGTCAACCCGGGTGTATGGGCAACATAAAGGTGAATGGTTGGACGAAGAGGCCGTAACAGAACCGGCGGATGAGCGAGGAAAAATTCTTTTGGCGGCAGAGACAAAGTTTTTATCGTTTAATGAACGATCAACCGTGGTCAGGTTTTCAGGTATATATGGGCGTTCAAACTATTTTATCAATCAGCTTAAAGCCGGCTGTGAAATTCAAAAGAAACCGCCTTATTTTACCAATCGAATCCATCGAGACGACTGCGTCGGCGTACTATCTTTTCTGATCAATAAAAAAATTAACGCAGCGAATTTACAGGCGGTGTATTTGGCAACAGACCATGATCCAGCGCCAAAGTGGGACGTAGCTAACTATCTGGCTACCGAATTAGGGCTGCCAGCCCCCGTGCCATTGACGTTAACAACAGAGGCCGATTGTAATAAGCGACTGGATAATGACCGCTTAACGAGCGCGGGCTACAGGTTTAAATTTAAGAGCTATAAAGACGGTTACGCCGAGGTATTAAATGAGCCAGATTAGATCTATTGTTATTCTGACAGGCGCGGGAATCTCAGTCGAATCGGGTATCAAAACGTTTAGAGCCAGCGATGGGCTATGGGAAAATCATCGCGTGGAAGACGTAGCAACCCCCGAAGCGTTTGAGCAAGATCCGCACCTGGTACATCAGTTCTACAATTGGCGTCGTCAGCAATTATTGAGTAAGGGGGTGCAGCCTAATAAGGCGCACCTCGCATTAGCCACTTTGCAACAGAATAAACGGTTTAAAACGCTAGTGGTCACCCAGAACATTGATGACTTACACGAACGGGCGGGATCGAAAAACGTCATACATATGCACGGTGAATTGTTAAAAAGTTTTTGCGCTAGAACGGGTCAGCGTTTTTCAACGAAAGAAAATATGACGCCAGAATCCATTTGCGAGTGCTGCCAACGCGCAAATGGATTGCGTCCGGATATCGTATGGTTTGGCGAAATGCCTTATCGAATGGACGAAATCTATAACGCCATTAGCGAATGCGATTTGTTTCTATCGATTGGTACGTCGGGTAATGTGTACCCAGCAGCGGGGTTTGTCGACGCTGCAAATCAGTCGGGCGCACACACCGTCGAGTTGAATCTTGAGCCGTCGCTAGTCGGCTCAGCCTTCAAAGAAAAAATTTACGGTAAGGCTACCGAGGTTGTCGGGGCTTATTTAGCGACCATTGGTTCGGGGTAAGGGTGTAATTGATCCATTGGAATAGAGAGGCCGTTTCCCATTACGATATGGGCGTGTTGACGTTTTAACCGCCTTGGCCCAGCAACGCCGCAGGAATGAGCAATCATGGTAATTTCTTTACTTAAATTATTTTGATAATGAGCGACGCGGTTAGCCTTGTTGGCGGGGTCTAAGCCACGTTGCAGGTCGGTATTATGGGTCGTAATACCTGTTGGGCAGGTATTTTTATTGCATTGCATAGCTTGAATGCAACCCAGAGCAAACATAAAGCCGCGAGCAGAGGTAACGAAGTCTGCACCTGCACATAAAGCCCAGGCCACTTCAGTTGGGTTGATCCGCTTCCCGGACGCGATGATGCGTATCCGCTGGCGAAGACGATGCGTAATCAGCACGTTTTCTAGCGCTGGCAGGGACTCGCTAAGCCTTAGCCCAACGTTGTCGAGTAAAGACATTGGTGCGGCACCGCTGCCGCCATCGCCGCCATCGACGGTGATAAAGTCGGGTGCAGATTCTTCCCCACGTGCATTAATCAACGCGCAAAGTTCTTCTAGCCATTGGTAGGAACTGATCACGCTTTTAAAACCAACGGGTTTGCCGGTTACGCTGCGAACGCGATCGACCATGTCTAGCAGCTCAGCAGGAGAGTTGATGTCGGTGTGGCGGTTTGGGCTAATAGAGTCATAACCCGCCGGAATACCTCGAATAGCGGCAATTTCTTCGCTGACTTTAATGCCAGGCAGAATTCCTCCCTTACCGGGTTTAGCACCCTGGCTGAGTTTAATTTCAAACATCTTAACTTGTGGGTGGCTGGCGATGAGCTTTAGTTTATCGTCGCTTAAATGACCTTCGCTGTCGCGCACGCCGTATTTGGCGGTGCCAATTTGAAAAACAATGTCGCAACCACCATCGAGGTGATAAGGAGAAAGCCCGCCCTCTCCAGTGTTATACCAACAACCCGCTTTTTTAGCGCCACGTGAAAGGGCTAATACGGCCGGCTTAGAAATAGCACCAAAACTCATGCCAGAAATATTGAACACCGATGAAGTAGAAAAAGGTTTATCGCAATAAGGCCCTATCATCATCGGACCTAAGACGGTACTTTCATGTTCTAGTTTAGGAAAAGGGCAATTGATGAAAATAACAGCGCCGGGTTGCCGGAGGTCGTTGGTGGAGCCGAAAGCTACCGTGGAATCAATATTTTTTGCCGCCCGATAAACCCAATTTCTTTGGGCACGATTAAAGGGCAATTCCTCACGATCCATGGCAAAAAAATACTGGCGGAAAAACTCACCTAGCTTTTCAAATAAAAACCGAAAGCGACCAATGAGCGGGTAGTTTCTCAGGATGGTGGATTCTTTTTGTGTCCTGTCTTTGGCGTAAAGAATAATGGCGATCAGAATATATATGCCAACAGCGAAGATAAAAACCGCACTGAGTAGCTTTATTGATGTTGAAATAAAAAGTGCAATATCCATCGAAAAAAAACTATCCATTATCGCTTCACTGCCTGAATTTTTTGGCGAGCCAAAAGTCCAGGCTGAGATAGTTGCCTGCGCCAATAAAGAAGAGTACGAGTAGCATAATAAAGTAGGTGGCTGAAAATTCGATACCATTGTTTAGAATAACAAAGCTACCATTCTCTGTTAACCAGTTGTAATTACCGTGTTCGCGTAAAATGTCTTTGGCTATATTGAGGCGATCAATAGCGCCCGAAGTACGGTCACTGGCAAACAAGCCGCTACCCTCTGCGATGGCTAACCAGCCATATTGTAGATGCACTGTCACCGCAGCCACCGCCATCGTTACCATCAACGGAATTGTTGCCCACCTAACAGCGAGGCCCAGCAACAGTAAAATGGAGCCTATAATTTCAATCCAGGTCGCCAGGCCCGCCATTAAATACGGTAAGGGCAGATCAAGCCCTCCGCTGCCAAACCAGGCTATGATATCGTCAAACGAAGATAGTTTTTTCGTGCCAGCCATCCAGAAAATGGGTGCAAGATAAAGTCTCAGCGCCAGCGGTGCTAGGAAGTCGATGCTGCGTGTGCAATCCAATATATCCTGAAACTTGTTAATGCATTTAATCATGGTGTTGCCTCGTTTTTATTGTCATCCACAGGAGTAGACCATCGTTAAAACTAAGTTCTTTCGGGCGATTACCGTTTGTGTTGAGATTCACGTTTATATCTAAGCCACGAACTAGCTCCAGCGCCGGTCAGGATGCACCACACTGCAAACAATGCGCCTGGTAAGGCCGTTTCTGCAGAGAAGTGTTTTAACGCCAGGGCAACACCAAGGCCAGCGTTTTGCATGCCAATTTCTATAGCCAGGGTTAAACGATAAGCAAAATTAAATTGAAACAGTCTGGCTACAGCCCAGCCGAGTAAATACCCGAGTGCGTTAACGCTAATAATGACGAAAAATAATGCGCCGCTAATACTATTTAAGCGATCATGGTTTGCAGCAACCGCATACGCGCAAATAATGATAATGGCAACGGACGCCATCGTCGGTGCAAATTGAATCAACGGGGCGGCGTTTTTGCCGAGAATTTTACGGCTGAACATGCCCAGAATTAACGGCAATAAAACGGTCAATAATATCGTTTGCATCATTGGCCAAAAAGGAATCGGCAAATAAGCGCCGCCGAGCCATTCGACTAATAAAGGCGTCAGGGCCGGTGATAAAAAGGTGGCCACGGTAGTCAATGCTACTGAGAAAGCGACCGCACCCCCGGCGAGATAAACAATCACGTTACTGGCCATCGCTCCCGGAGCGCAACCGACAATAATAACGCCCAGCGCTAATTCAGCAGGAAGGCCTGCCAACCAGGCGGCCGTTGCACCTAGCAGGGGCATGATGCTATATTGACATAAAACCCCTATTAATATGGTTTTCGGTGTTTTTAACGTAGTGCTTAATTCGTTGGGCTCGAGGACAACACCCAGGGCAAACATAGACGCGGCGAATAGCCATAAAAAATACGACTTAAAGACCATAAAAATGGCGGGTTGATAGAAAGCAAGCAAGGCGCATAGCAAAGTTAACGGAGCCATGCCTCGTGAAATTAAGTTGAGTAACCATTTCATTTGCTTAAGCATCTATTTAGCCCCACGGTATGAGCCCAATGATCTATTTTTAAGTCAGAACTCTTGATGAATTGCTAATTCAAAATAGACTAGCTGGGTTAAACTTCGAACGGCGAGTTTAATATTTTATCGACCGCGATGTTTTTTAATCTCACGTAATTTGGTAAGCCATTAACAAAAGGCGGGTAATCTTCACCCATAATTAAGGGCCGTAGGTATTGCTCGCAAGCGGTGGTAATACCAAAACCGTCTTCGCTTATGTAATGCGAAGGCAGTTTTTGTTCAACATTGGCTACGTCTTTAAGATCGCCATAACCCACTTCCCATTGATAAGGGTCGTTACTGGTACGAACAATCGTCGGCATCACCGCCGTTTTGCCCTCGAGCGCAAGTTCAATAGCGGCCTTACCCATCGCGTAGGCTTGTTCTACGTCGGTTTTAGACGCAATATGCCGAGCGGCGCGCTGCAAATAATCGGCTACGGCCCAGTGGTATTTGTATCCATGAGCTACTTTAATCATCTCGGCGACGACGGGGGCAACGCCGCCGAGTTGCGCGTGACCAAAGGCATCGCGCGTGCCGGCTTCAGCTAAAAATTTTCCATCGGGGTTTTTTACGCCTTCAGATACGACGATGCAGCAAAAACCATACTGTTCAACCGTTTCGCGCACTTTAGTAAGAAAATTTTGTTGATTGAAAACGACCTCAGGAAACAGAATGATATGCGGTGATTCACCTTCTTTTTCTGCCGCCAGGCCGCCAGCGGCCGCTATCCAGCCAGCGTGTCGTCCCATGACTTCTAGCACAAATACTTTGGTGGACGTACGGGCCATAGAGGCGACGTCAAACCCCGCTTCGCGGATAGAAACGGCAACGTACTTTGCTACGGAACCAAAACCAGGGCAGTTATCGGTTAACGGTAAGTCGTTATCAACCGTTTTAGGAATACCGATACAGCGCAAGTCGTGGCCTAGTGATTCGCTTAACTGAGAGAGTTTATGCGTGGTGTCTTGTGAGTCGCCGCCGCCATTATAAAAAAAGTAGCCAATATTATGGGCCTTAAATACGGCAATCAATCGTTCGTATTCGGCTCGGTTTTCTTCAAAGCTTTTTAATTTGTAACGGCATGAACCGAAAGCGCCTGAGGGTGTATAGCGTAGAGCGGCTATATCGTCGCTACTTTCAAGGCTGGTATCTATCAGCTCTTCGGTCAGTGCGCCAATAATACCGTTACGCCCAGCGTACACCTTAGCAATTTTATCGCTATGCTGGCGAGCGGTTTCAATTAGGCCGCAAGCACTGGCATTGATAACTGCGGTAACACCGCCAGATTGTGCGTAAAAAGCATTTTTGGGACTCATATTTAAATCAATTTAATTCACAAGATGACGCATTATAAAGCCTGTATCTACAAATTACTTAACGGTTCTTCGGCCTGGGTCACAAAATAACTGATGCGTCTAAGCTTAGAGGCTGATATAAGCTATAGTTAGCCTCATATGGTAAGGTATAAATGAGTTAAGCCCAGCCTTTTAGGGCGTTGATGTTACTAATTAATATATTTCGCAAGGTGTAAACGTATGTCTTTATCTAAACAATTATTAATTCTTATTTCAGCTTTATTTTTAATGATTTTTAGCGTGAATTTTGTCCTCAGCGTCGAAAATATTAAAAGTTATTTAGAAGGTGAGTCTCAGGTTCATGCTCAGGATACAGCAACATCTCTGGGTCTGTCTCTTAGCCCCTATCTGGTAGACGAAAAAGACCCGGTTCTTGAAACCATGATCAACGCGATATTCGATAGAGGTTACTACAAAGAAATTAAACTAATAAATGTAGAAGGCAAGGCATTGGTCACATTGAGCAACAATGAGGCGATCGAAGGAGTGCCGACCTGGTTCCTTAGGAACGTACCGATGCAAACGGCTAAGGCCGAGAGTGAAATAAGCTCTGGTTGGAGTATAAGCGGAATTGTTTCTGTCGAAATTAACCCAGGTTACGCCTACATTAAACTATACGAACAAGTGAAAACGAGTTTTTACTATTCTTTAATGGCTTTTGTCGTGTCGACTATTTTGTTGTTAATCGTATTGCAAATCACCTTGTCTTCTCTGAAAAGAATCGGAGAAATGGCAGAAAAAATTTCAAAGGGAAGTTTTGACGTCATTGAGCAGTTGCCCTGGACTTTAGAGGTGAGGCGAGTGGCTGCTTCAATGAATATCATGTCAAAGAAACTCGAAAAAGTTATTCAGAATCTCAACAACAAGCTAGAAAGTATTGGCAAAAAATTACATTTGGATGACCTGACAGGGCTAAATAAAAAAAGTCGTTTTGAACTGGACTTAAAAGAGGTTCGTGCATCACACGTGGACGCCTTTGTTTTTATGATAAAAATCGACGCATTGAGTAGCCTGGTCAAGGAATTAGGCAGTGATTCGGTCGATCAATTTATTAAAGATTTTGCCGCCATACTGAAGGCTGTCTCGAAGGATAAAAAAAACGAAACGGTGTCAGCCTATCGTTTTTTTGGCTCTGAATTTGTTTTGTTAACGAAAGGGCTTCAGGCCGATCAAGTAGAAAATTTGGCGAACTCTCTGAGTAAATCGTTTACCGAACTAGGAGAAAAATACCATAAAGCAGATATTGCCCATATCGGCGTTGCCCAGTTTGACCCCTTTAGTGCGACGGAAAATATTTTGTTAGCTGCCAATGAAGCCTATGAACAAGCGCAACTCATCGGTAAAAATAGTTATTACCTTCGAAAAGGTGAAGATAGAGCTAAGGATATGGCCGAATGGAAAGAGCTGGTGTTCGACATAATCGACAGGAACGATTACAGGGTGTCTTATATTGGTTTAGTAAGGAATCTACATAATGGTGAGGTAATGCTAGAAGAGGCGTTTTCCGAGGCATTAGATAAAAATGGCGATGCACTTTCAATTGGCACCTTTGTCTCTATCGCCGAAAAGTTTGTAAAAATTATTGATCTTGATGAAGGCGTTATTTCTCGAGTAGTTGACTATATCAGGGATAAAAACGTATCGCATTTAGTGGCTATCAACTTATCAAATAGAACGATTAAGAATAGTGATTTTAGAGTGAGGTTAAAATCATTGCTGAAAGATAATAAATCGCTTGCCAATCAGCTGGTGTTTAGTTTATCGGCGTACGCCGTTGCAAAAGAAATAGAAGTCTATAAAGAATTCATAAGTTTTGCCCATGAACTCGGCGCGCGAGTCATTATTAAACGGTTTGAGACGCAATCCATGACGCCTGATTTGATCAAAGAACTAAGGCCTGATTTCATTAGGATAGCTCGCGATATTGGCAATGACATTAGCAAAAACCCGCATAAAAAAGAGTTTATAAAGACTATGGTGGAAGTTTGCGACTTGTTAGATATTTGCGTATTGGCAGAAAATGTCCAATCGGACGCTGATATTGAATATTTAAAAGAAACTGGTGTTAAAGGCGCAAGTCGCTAAATACTTTAAAATCAGCTTTGCTAATGAGAACCATAGCGCAACGATTTGGCGGGTTAAGTGTACGTTGGCTTAATATAGGCTTGTTAAACGGGCTCGTCGGTCTGTTCTGTATATTGGTCGTTATCGCCTCGCCAGCGGCGTTAGACTTTAGTGCTGAGTTGATATTAAAAGTAAAAACTAAATATGGTGTAGAGGCCTCAAACAGAATCCTAAGTTGGCAGTCACTGATTAAATCGACTCAACATCTATCAGAACAAGAAAAACTTAAGAGGGTGAATGATTTTTTCAATCAGCACGTTGAGTTTGTTGATGACGACTATTTGTGGGGTCTTAACGATTATTGGGCGACGCCAGTAGAAATGTTAGCCAGGGGAGCTGGCGATTGTGAAGATTATTCAATCGCAAAATATTTCACCCTCAGGGAGTTAGGTATTCCCGATAGTAAAATGCGCATCACCTATGTAAAAGCGGTAGAGCTCAACCAGGCCCATATGGTGTTAACTTTTTTTGAAACACCAAGGTCGGTACCGCTAGTACTTGATAACTTAATTCCGCTCATTAAATTAGCATCAGAGAGGCCAGATCTATTGCCCGTCTATAGTTTCAACGGTTCGGGTTTGTGGTTGGCTAAGACGCGTGGACTGGGTAAACGAATAGGCGGTTCAAGCCGACTCAGTATGTGGGAGAAATTAAAGGGCCGGATGTTGAACAACCAGCTTTGATCTTCCTTTAAATGTAGAAAAGGCCGCCAATGATGTTGGCAGCCTTGTAGTATTTTACGGAGTTAGTTATTTTGTAGAAAATTCTGTAAAAAAGCGTTCACTATTTTACTCAGCGATTGTTGTAGCATAAGTGGGCGTTACTATGGGCTTTTGCGAGGCCCCAATCCACGGTTCATTTGTCGGTAAAATAGCCGTTTCTTCTGGTAACTTAACGTTTAGATAGCTATTTAGCGCACCGCCACTGGCAAGAATACGGAACTGCGAATAGAGTTCGTCATATTTCGCGTTGGTGTAAGCACTTTTTGCGACAAACATTTCATTGGCGGAGTCTAGTAAATCTAGCAATGAACGGCGACCAATATTAAATTGCTTCTGGTAGGCTTCATTACTTTTTATGCTTGAATTTTTATGACTTTCAAAAAAGGCCATTTGGCTTTTGACAGTTTGGTGTGCAATCCAGGATAAACGCATGCTTTCTACCGCTTGCCTGTAAGTGTTATCCCTAATGCTTTTGGCTTGATTAATAAGCTCAGCGGTTTCTTTACGACGCGCGGTATCTTTGCCACCGTTGTATAAGTTATAACGCAAGCGAACCATCGCAGACGCGTCTTCGTTAACGCCTTCTATACCATCGATGTCTTTATTGTGCGTGGCGCTTAATTCGAGATCAACGCGTGGCATAAAAGCCGTTTTAGCAGTGGCGTGTTGCGCTATAGCAGATTCGATATCAACATTTGCAGATTTTAGTATGGGGTGGTTTTCAATGGCGGCATCAATGGCCTGATCAAAACTAGCGGGTAGCGCGTCACCAGGTGTGGTCACGACCTCCAGGTCTTGAGGGAGTTTGCCAACGACTCTTAGATAAGCCGTTTGTGCGTCTTTAAGGTTGCCAATTTCAGAGAGTACATTCTTCTGAGCCAACGCCAAACGACCGGTAGACTGATCTACGTCTGCGCCTCGGCCTACGCCGCGGTCACTTCTGGACTTGATTTGGTCGTTTGTACTTTCGTGTACGGCCAAGTTTTCTTTTGATAAGGCCAGTAACTCTTCACGACGTAACACATTAATATAGGCTTCAACCGCATTGAGTGCAGTAATCTCGGCCTGGCCAAAAACCGTATAGGCGCGTGAATTAGTTCTGGCGGTCTGGCGATTAACCTCGCTAGAAGTGGCGAACCCGTCATAGATCATTTGCCTAACTTGAATTGACGCTTCATCTCTGCCCAGCGATTTAGAACCTTCGCCAGCAGCTTCGGTGGTAGGGTTTAATGAACGTTCCCAACCCGCGCCAACGGCGATATCAACGGTGGGGAAAAACCCGGCTTTCGCCTGGCTTATTTCTTGTTCAACGGCTGATCGTTCAGATGCGGCAGATTGTATTTCTGGGTTTTCGTTTACCGTGTACTGAATTGCTTCCTGCAATGTTTCAGCGGTAGCTGTGCCCAGGCTCAATGCCAACAGGCTGCCCACAGCAAAAGTAGTTTTAAATTTCATAGTTCCCTCTCGTTATTTATTATTAATTGATAATGAAATCAGTATTTTAAGCTTGATTTTTCAAATTTAACCTAAGATAGTAAATAGGTCAACTGTATTCCTTTATGTACAAGGCAAGGTGTAATCGATCCGGCACATTTAATTTTTTAAAAATGGACGTTAAATGCGCCTTAACGGTTCGTTCAGAAATAGCTAATGTTTCTGCAATGGCTTTATTGTTCTCTCCGACGCGAATCATATTAGCAACGTCTAACTCCCGTGTGGATAAGGTCGCCAACAGCGCTGAAGACTCAATAGTCTTGGATGTATTATTTGGTTCGGTAGTGTCTGGTTTCATTTTAACCAGAGTGCCAATAATGCGTGGCACCAAGTGGCGCTGAATCCAAATATCGCCCTTGATAACGCTATCAACGGCCTGCAACAAAAGTTTTGGTGGTTCGGATTCTCCGCAATATCCCGCAGCGCCATGGACCAGCGCGTTAATTTGCTTGTTTTCGGACCAACCTTTCCCAGCAATAAGAAGGCGTGTTGAGGTGTTTGCAAAAGTGCCTATTAAGCCTTCGTCGGCGTCAATTTTTTTGGAGTCAACGATGGCAACAATAGCATTTTGAAGGTCCTGTGTCTTGGAGGCAGTAAAAACATCAAAGTGCCTAATTAGCGCGTGCGACCACAGTTTAACGAGAACCTGGTCATCAGAAAAAATTCCAACGCGATGCATAACGATCAACCTTTTTCTGTTGTAGACTTAAATTTTAATTTGCCTGTTGATAAGTACATCTTAACGTTCCTTTAAAGCGCGTTCTTTGGCTTTTAAAATGGGCTTAAGTATATAATCTAGGACAGTCTTTTTACCAGTTAAAATGTCAACATCGGCCGTCATACCGGCAATAATATTTAGTTGCGCGCCATTTTTTTCGAGATGGTTTTTATCGGTACGTAAACGAATAACGTAATAACTTTTGCCGTCTTCTTCATTGGTGATGGTGTCAGCGCTGATATGTTCGAGCTGAGCTTCTAGTCCACCATAAATAGAAAAGTCGTAGGCGGTTAGTTTTACCATGGCTTTTTGACCTGGGTGAAGAAAGGCAATATCCGCAGGCCTAACTTCTGCTTCTATCAAAAGTTGGTCTTCCAGGGGCACGATCTCAACCAAATCCATACCAGGTTGAATCACACCGCCGACTGTTGTTATTTTAAGCTGCTTAATAATGCCTTTCACTGGGGAGAGTACGCGGGTGCGCGTAACGCGATCTTCAAGTGCCAGAGTGGATTCGCCCGTTCTGTCCAACTCTGCTTTTGCCTGGTTTAGTTCTTCTAGAGCTTTGGTTTGAAAGCGTATTTTTGTTTCAGATAATTTATTTCTAGCTTCATCTAGTGAAGATTGAATTCTGGGAATAGACAGTGTGGCAGCGGTTAATTGACCCTTTAAATCATTGGCCTCTCGTTGAATCCGCAACAGTTCTACCCTAGACATAGCCCCTTCATCAACCAGTGGCGCGGACATTTCTACTTCTTCTTTTAGTAGCTGATAACTTCTTGAAATTTGTTTTGCTTTGGCCCTTAATTCAATAAGTTCCTGCTCTCGTTGAATAACTTGTTCATCCAGGATTTTGGTGTTGGCGTTTAGCTCATTACGGCGAGAGTCAAATAACTGATTAGCATTATCAGCGATCTCGGGAGCGACCTGTAACACTATCTCAGGAATAATCAGGGGAGTATTTTCAACTTCGGCAGACAAGCGGGCAGTAGTGGCCAAGAGCTCGTAATATTTCAGCTTATTTTCATTCAATGAAGACGAAAATCTAACGGCGTCTAATTGCATTAAGGGCTGGTTTTTTTCAACTATTTGGCCTTCCTTTACCAGGATTTCAGCGAGAATGCCGCCCTCCAAATTCTGAATAATTTGAATATGACTTGATGGGATGGTTTTGCCAGAGCCACGAGTCACTTCGTCCAACTCGGCAAAACTGGCCCAGGTAATGGCGATAACCATAAAGCTCAGCGCCATCCATAAAATAATATGACTTTGAATCGACGCGCCGTACAAACTCGCCGCGTTAACATCGGTGACATAGAGGTGGTCTTCGGCTTGTTGTTCGTACTTTTTTTTAAGTGCAGAAATTTTATTTAACATAATTAGTTTGAAACCTTGATCTGTCCTTTTTTCAATGCTTCAAGCACGTTTTCTTTCGGGCCATCGGCAACAATTTTAGCCCCATCCATAACTATTAGACGGTCAACGAGGGTTAATAAAGAAGCCCTGTGTGTAACGAGTATGAGCGTTTGATGGGCCAATTGCTCAGATAACTTTTCTTTAAACCGCGCTTCAGTGCTGTTATCCATTGAGTTGCTAGGCTCATCCATAATATAAATGGGCGGAGATAGCAGCATTGATCGAGCAACCGCCACGCTTTGACGTTGCCCGCCGGATAATGATGCACCGCGCTCACCAACGGGCATGTCAAAACCTTCAGGGTGTCTGTTGACGAACTGAGTCACACCAGCTATTTCAGCGGCGTGCAAAATTGAAGCATCGTCCGCGTAGCGCGAACCCATTGTAATATTGTCTTTAATGCTGCCGAACATAAGCGATATATCTTGCGGTACGTAGCCAATTTGGCGACGTAAATCAGACGGGTCAATTTGTCTAATATCCGTGCCATCGATTAATATAGATCCTTCTTGTGGCGCATAAAGTCCCAGCATCAATTTTTCGATGGTGCTTTTGCCAGAGCCAATCCGGCCAATAAAGGCGACGCGCTCACCCGATTTAATTTTAAACGAGACGTTATCCAGTGCCTTAATCGGCTGCTCAGGATAACTAAAGCTAATGTTTTTAAATTCGATGTCACCTTTAAAGCTGGGGCGGTGTACGTACTTCTTGCCAGGTTCGCGTTCCACCGGTAATGACATCATATGGGTTAAGGTGTCGAGAGACGTGCGAGCCTGGTGGTAGCGCGTTAATAACGAAGCTATTTGGCCAATAGGAGCCAGGGCGCGTCCGGTCAAAATCGTACAGGCAATCAAACCACCGGTGGTGAGTTCCCCTTCGGAAATTTTATAGACACCAAAAATAACAACGGAAATCGACGCCATTTGTGTAAGAAAAGCGGTTAAGTTCACGGCCATTGAGGAGTAAAACCGTGACTTGAGACCCAGTCGTGCTATTTGTCCAACATTCTGTTCCCACTTAGCTTGCATTTGGCCCTCAGCACCGGTTTGCTTGATGGAATCAAGGTTAGTGAGAGATTCAATGAGCGTTGCGCCTTTTTGAGATGAATATTTAAACAGTTCGGTAATTGTGTTTTTTAGCGGTTTTTGTACAGCAATGCCGCCGATAATAGCAAGTGGTAGGACTACCAGAGGAATAACGGCCAAACTGCCACCCAACATATAAATAACGGCAAGGAAAATAAATAGGAACGGTAGATCAATCAGTGTCGTTAGTGTCGCGGAGGTTAAAAAGTCTCTGAAGGACTCGAATTCACTTAAATTATTAGCGAACGCGCCTACCGATTTAGGGCGATTTTCCATCTTAATGCCCATTACTTTTTCAAAAATTGTGGCAGACAAGATCACATCGGATCGTTTTCCAGCTACGTCGATGAAGTAGCCCCTTAGTGCCTTCATAACAAAGTCAAAGGTAAATACAATGGTAACCCCAATGGCTAATACCCAAAGCGTTTCAAACGCGTGATTGGGTACCACTCTATCGTACACATTCATAATAAATAGGGGGGAAGCTAGGGCAAACAGGTTGATCAGTAACGAGGCGGCTAAGGCTTCGCCATAAATCGGCCAGGACTTGTATATAACATCCCAGAACCAATGCGTCGCTTTGGGAATGGCGGAATTGGCCGTCCTGTCGTCAAATGTATGGTTAATTTGAATAAAAAATGCAGCGCCGCTGTAAACCTCTTCAATTAAGTTCAAATTAACGGTTTTTTCACCACTGTCTGTTTCAGGTAAAATAACGGTGCAGGTATCTTCGTTTTTAGAAAGCAGCACACAGGTTTTATTGTCTTTAAGTAGTAACACGGCGGGTAACACTAAATTAGAAATTTCAGTTAGCGGCCGACGTACTAAACCGGTAGAAAATCCAGCGCGTTGAGCCGCCCTGACAAAAAGAGAAGGGGTTAGTTTGTTATCAATTAGCGGTAAGCCAGTCGTTAACGACTCGGCCGAATGGGGTGTATGTAATACCTTACAAACAGATATAAGCGCCAGCAATAACGAGTCATCCTGGCTCGTTATTTTAGCAGTGTTATCCGTAGCGTTGCTCAGTGTTGCTTCAGTCATTTTTTTATCCAAAAAGCTAGTGAGCAATACAATGGACCTTGTACTGTGCACTAAGTTTGATTATTAGTTTTTATTTAGTGATACTAGAACAAATTTCGGAAAATGCAAATGGAGGGTTCAGCATGCCGTACGTTAATCGTAATAAACAAGGTGAGGTCGTTCAGTTACTGGATGCGCCCATAAGTGACGAAAGCCAATGGGTAGAAGTAACTCACCCTGACGTGGTTGGCTTTTTAAAAAAACCCAGACAAGCTGGAGAATTAAAACAATTACTCAACAGTTCAGATAGTGATATTGCACGGGTGGTTGAAGATGTGGTCGATGTGTTAATGGAAAAAGGAGTGTTTGCCTTTACCGAGCTACCCGAAGCGGCACAAAGTAAGCTAAATGCTCGTAAAAAACTTAGAGAGGACGTTGGCTCCCTCATTAATTTAATAGGTGAAGAGGATAATGTTCTGTAATCAGCAACTTATTGATATGCAAAATAAAGACGCAAATTTAGTACCTTCGTACAATAGTCGGTCGTGTAGCTTAACGCCTACACTACAACTAATAATCGTTAAGCAGCATTGACAATGATAGACGTACTGATAATTGATAAGACAGACCAAATAAAATCCGTCTTATTAGTCCCTGAAGCTGATGTCGTATCGTGTGATGATGAAGTAAAAGCACTCAATGCTGTAGAAAGTAAACCGTCCGCGGTTGTTTTGCTCAACTATGACATCATGCAAGAACAAACAGCTGAGTATATAAAAGTGGTTTTAAACGTGAGTTCAACTAGCAAAATCGTTGTTATAGCTGATGAACTCAGAGAAAAAGAAATTTTGACTTGTTTGTTAGCCGGTGCGAAGGGTTACCAGCAATTGGACTCACTAAAGGATTACGTTCGTAAGTTAGTCTCAGTAATGGATGCCGGAGAAGCCTGGATAACAAGGCGAATGACAGCTACCTTAATCGATGCATTACGAAGGTAATAAAAGGCAAATGAATGAGAAAAGAGACCCTAAGCAGCGAGCAAATTACCTTAGACCTGCAAGATTTATTGGTCGATGAAAGTAACGATGTGCTCAGCAACTATCTGTCGCTTTCAATTGAATACGTCAGCGACGGCACTAAAGTAAGCGTTACCACGGTAGAAGCCGAACCGGCGACATACTCATCTACACTAACAGGCGTCGCGATAACGAATCTTCACTGTCTGTTGGATGTGCCAGTTGAATTATAAAAAGCCGAAAAATTAGTACCTTAGTACAATAGAAAGTTCAGTTTTATCAACAATACTTGATTTAATTTAGTAAGAACCAAAATGGAACGGAGAGCACCATGGCTAACGTAGGGACAGTAAAATCAGTAACCGGTATTGTAAAAGCAATCTCAGAAGATGGATCTGAGCGCTTACTCAGCGTAGGCGATAGCGTCGCAGAAAACGAAAAGATCATTACAGGCGACGGCGTTATTGTTATCGCCTTCTCTGATGGTACGGTTATGGATCTGGGAAGTAACTCAAGCGTAGTGCTGAATGATGATGTGCTCAACCAGGGTGGTGAGCAGCAAGCCACACAGAGTCAGGAAGCGGCGGAAGACGAAGTGACTGCTTTACAGCAAGCCTTAGCCAATGATCCTAATTTTGATCCAGCTAATTTACCCGCTACAGCAGCGGGTACACCAGCGGCCGGAGCAAATGGTAATAATGGTCATACCGTCGTTAGTATTGACTATCTAAACCCAGAAGCACCTGTTGAAGCAGGGTTTGATACCGTTGGTATCAACGCTGGTTTTTTACAACCTGACGAAGAGTTGTTGTTAGATATAGGAGAACCTTTAAACCCAGTTGCTGTGGAGCCTGAGGCAGCTGTTGTGATCAACGGCGAGCTGGGTTACTTCAAAGAAGATACAGCCAATGATGTCACGCTCAGTGCGAGCACGGCAGACAGCACCGATGAGTTAACCAGTTTGACCTTAAGTGGTCTAACGGGTTGGAGCTTGGATGGGGCTGACATTACCGCCTTAGTCGCCTTAGCCGATGTAGACACAGCGGTGTTTGCAGGTGGCACCTTGACGATCACCTTTGTCAGTGGAGTAGAAAGCTTTAACTACACCGCGTTGACCCTGACACCACCTGCCGATACAGATGCAGATACAGCGGTGGTGTTAACGGCGAATGTACAAGATAAGACAGATAACAGTGTCACCAACACGAAGGTTGTCAATGACACCTTCGAGGTCGATGCTATTTTAGACGACTCGATTGATGTGTCATCGACACAAACTGACGGAACCGAAGCGGTTGGCGCGCAAACGTTGAGCTTAGGCTTAGACGGCAGTGCGATTAACCCGTTTACAGGGTCAGGCAATGGTGGAGAAGATACCGACGGCAGTGAAAGCGGCACGGTGACGTTGACGTTGAGTAGCGCGTTAGTGGCGGATGCTAGTTTGAGTTTGGCTGGAGGCTATGCAGGCAGTGTGATCATTACCGATGGTGGTGATGCAGATGAGACCACGTTTGCGTTGAGCGGCTGGACAAATACCGCGGATCTTGCGGCGGCGATCGATGCGTTACAAGTGACCTTACCGGGTGGTTTTGACGGTGATGTAACGGGTAACCTGGCGTGGTCATTTGCTGATGCAGGACTGGGTGGTACTGAGAATGACTTAACGGACAATAGCGACAGTGGCAACACGGACTTTACGGTGAGTGTTAACCCAGGTGAAGTGACGCCGACGGCGAGCGTGACTGTGGGCGAAGAAACAAATGTTGTGCTGGAAGATGGCAGTATTGATGTGCTGATTGAAGCTGCAGCGGGTGATGCAACGGATGAATTAACGGGTGTTACGGTGACTCTTCCGGCGGACTGGAGTGCGACAGATGGCGTTAACAGCTATACCGGTACGTTTGAATTAAGCGCTTCAGGTCAGAGTTTTAGTCAAGTATTGACGGTCACCCCTGGTGGTGAAGACACAGACGTAGATGGCGCTATTACAGCCGTCGCGCATGCTCAAGACATGACAGATAATAGTGTGACAGCAGACAGCAGCGAAGCATCAGGGACAGTCGTTATTGACACGGTGCTTGATGAAGCGGTTGATGTTGCCGATGGTAGCAATACTGGCAATGCAGAAAGCGCGAGTATAGAAGTACACAGTTTGAACTTGGCCGGCACGGTAGTGAGTCCCTATGGGCAAACAGATGGTGCGCCTGCTGACAGTACAGAGACGGGCACAGCGAGCATCAACAACCTAACGACCGGTGCGGTGTTGGGTACATGGGATGGAGCGACATTTACAGCGACAGCCCTCACGTTCACAGGTACAGCGGGTGAAGTTGACGCCTGGTTAGAGAGTCTAGCGGTACAAGTAGCGGCAGGCTTTGAGGGTTCAATTACCGGAGATGTCAGCGTTACGTTTACGGATACAGCGACAGCAGATGGCAATCCAGACACGGTAAATGACACGTATACCGATACAGCGAGCTTTACGGTGGAGGTTGAACCAGGCCAAGTAGCGCCGACGGCGAGCGTGACTGTGGGCGAGGAAACAAATGTTGTGCTGGAAGATGGCAGTATTGATGTGCTGATTGAAGCTGCAGCGGGTGATGCAACGGATGAATTAACGGGTGTTACGGTGACTCTTCCGGCGGACTGGAGTGCGACAGATGGCGTTAACAGCTATACCGGTACGTTTGAATTAAGCGCTTCAGGTCAGAGTTTTAGTCAAGTATTGACGGTCACCCCTGGTGGTGAAGACACAGACGTAGATGGCGCTATTACAGCCGTCGCGCATGCTCAAGACATGACAGATAATAGTGTGACAGCAGACAGCAGCGAAGCATCAGGGACAGTCGTTATTGACACGGTGCTTGATGAAGCGGTTGATGTTGCCGATGGTAGCAATACTGGCAATGCAGAAAGCGCGAGTATAGAAGTACACAGTTTGAACTTGGCCGGCACGGTAGTGAGTCCCTATGGGCAAACAGATGGTGCGCCTGCTGACAGTACAGAGACGGGCACAGCGAGCATCAACAACCTAACGACCGGTGCGGTGTTGGGTACATGGGATGGAGCGACATTTACAGCGACAGCCCTCACGTTCACAGGTACAGCGGGTGAAGTTGACGCCTGGTTAGAGAGTCTAGCGGTGCAAGTTGCTGCTGGATTTGATGGCAGTATTGGCGGTGATGTTAGCGTGAGCTTTACAGATACAGCGACAGCGGATGGAAATCCGAACACGGTTAATGACGCCTACACTGATACGGCGAGCTTTACGGTGGAGGTAATAGATAGTGTGCCCAGTAATCCGGTTAATGATTTAATTACGGTGGAAGAAGAGTCAATCCCAGGCTTCAATGGTAATGACGAGGCTGATGGTCTTAGCTACACAATCAATGGCACTTTCTCGGATAATGCAGATTGGGGAGTAGATGGTTTTGGTGGTATCGTTAGTGTTAATGGTGTCACTCCAAGTAGTGACACCATTAACATCAATAATAGTAATTGGACGCTAACTGTTAATGCTACGACTGGGTCTTATACATTCACTTTGTTGAGCAATATTAATTCAACACCCTTCGGGGACAATCTAGAAGGAACAAACGACCTTCCTATTTTCAACGTAATTGGTCAAGATGGTGATGGAAGTCAAATAGGCTTTGGTTTAGAAGTGGGTATTGTCGATGATATTCCAACAATCACTGCAACTCAGCCAGATGAGGCAACTTATGAATTTACTATCACCAACCATGATGAAGTAAGTTCCGCAGGTCATCACAACAGCTATGGTTATTATATTAAAGATGCGACGGGAGCACCAACAACAGGTGTGGTTGTTTGGGATGATGTGCATGATGCTGATACAGTTCCTGTCACCGTGTCAGGCTTTACACCAGATCAAATTGGCTTCTTTATCATTCCAAATGGTGAGAATAATAATACCGGCCTGGATGATAATACGCCAGTAACGTTCAAGTTTGTTGATGGCTCTGGTGTTGAAGTACCTGTTGGTACAACTGGAGGCCAGTGGCAAGCATTTTCTGACGCTGGATCTACAGCTCTGAGCGGAACAGGCTCTCATGTGTTCTTCGATAATGCTGATTTGAATAGCGATGCTCAAGACCATGCTGTTGATAATGGACTGATTGGTAATCAAAACTGGGAAGATCTACTCATTCCAAATGGTGACGGTGATTTTAACGACGTTAACATCAATGTTGAATGGAATTTAGTAACAGCAGCGCCACTAACTGTAGATGAAACTGAGTTGGCAGATGACAGTGAATTGACGACTGCTTCCGCTACGATGAATGTAGCCGGTTCATTCGATATCAGTCCTGGGGCAGATGGTCTAGGCTCTGTTACTTATGTACTTGGCTTGGTCTCACAAGGTGTGGACTCTGGTTTAGTGGACACCTTGTCAGAAGAGTCAATATTGCTGAGAACGACTGTTGATGGTGATGTAGAAGGATATGTAGCAGACGGTGTGGTCTTCACGCTTAACGTTGAAGCGAATGGCGATGTTACGCTGACTCAATTACGTGCTGTAGTGCACGGTAACCCAGAGGACTATGATGAAGCGGTTACAGCGGCAACGATAGCTGATGGTTTGATTGCATTAACGGCTACTGTGACTGATAGCGATGGTGATACTGCTTACGATAGTATTGATGTCGGTGCTTTGATTGCATTTGAAGATGATGGGCCGAAATCACTTAATCCAACAACATCGCATCTTAAAGATATGGCTACGTCTCCTGATGTTGTTCAATTGCTCAACTTTGCTGCAGGTGCTGATGGCGTTGAGGCTGTTGTATTCGATAC
>JBLIAQ010000005.1:0-31284 GCA_047634535.1 Cycloclasticus sp. | reverse complement strand
CCGTATAAATAGCCCTGTACGTAATCGCAATTAAGGCTCTCTAGTAACTGACTTTGTTCTTGTGTTTCTACACCCTCTGCGATTACTTCAACACCCATACTGTGCGCTAAAATGATAATCGTTCTGATGATATCGGCGTCTACTTTATCAACCAGACTATTGTTGACGAAAGTACGGTCAATTTTTAATAGATTAATGGGGAAGCGTTTCAAATAACTCAATGACGAATACCCTGTGCCAAAATCATCGATAGCCAGTTTAATCCCTAAGGCTTTAAAGACTTCGAGCTTTTCAATAACCAATTCTTCGTTATTCATCACCGAGCTTTCGGTAATTTCAAGCTCCAATAAATGGCTGGGAATCTGGGTTTCCTTTACGACGTTTGAAATCGTCTCGACAATGCCCTGATCCTCTAATTGATATGCCGATAAATTAACCGCCATGCGGACGGGTTTAATACCACGATCAAGCCATTCTTTTAAACGACTGCAGGCTGTCGACAAGACCCATTTGCCAAGCATGTGGATTTGTCCGGTTTCCTCGGAAAGCCCAATGAAGTTGTCAGGGGGAATCAGACCTTTTTCTGGGTGCTGCCAGCGAACTAAGGCCTCCATACCCACTAGCTCGCCAGTGGCTAAGCTCAGTTGGGGCTGGTAGAAAACTTTTAGCTCATCACGCTCAATCGCATTTCTAAGGTCATTTTCCAGGCTAAATCGTTGATTAATTTTATCTTCCATCGTGCGGTCGAAAAAGATGTAAGGCGCTTTATTATCTTTAGATTGATACATCGCCATATCAGCATTTTTGATAAGGTCACTGGTATTAGTGCCATTGGAAGGCGATACGCTAATGCCTATGCTCGCAGCAACGTGCATTTCTCTACCGAGAAAAACGAATGGCCGCGAAATGTTGGACTGAATCTTTTTCGCGAGTTTTTCAATAACATCAAATGATTTTAAATTGGTTAGTGCAATAACAAATTCATCACCACCAAAACGCGAAACGATGTCTTCCTTTCTGATGCTTCGCGTTAGACGTTCGGCTACAATTTTAAGTAACAGGTCACCGGCTTCATGCCCGTAGGAATCATTCACCAGTTTAAATCGATTTAAGTCCAGAAACATAATGGCCATCATGTAACCATTTTTATGATGTGCTTCTAAAGCCTCTGTTGCTTTTTCTGCAAACATAGTCCTATTCATCAAGCCGGTTAACGGATCTTTATGCGCGAGATAACTGATGTGTCTTTCTGTATGTTTTACCGATAACATACGTTGCACCCGCAAATGGAGTAGGGGGTAGTTAATGGGTTTTGATAAATAATCACTAGCGCCGGCTTGGAAAGCTTTATTTATCGAAGTTTCGTTATCTAAAGCGGTCAGTATAATGATCGGAATTTCAGTACAACCGTATTGTTCAGTGATTTTTTTGCACGCTTCAAATCCATCCATCCCACGCATCACGGCATCCACAATGATTAAATCGGGTTTAATGCGTTCGCAGTACATCAGAGCCTGTTCGCCGTTACTCACTTCATCAACGAGGTAACCTTGTTTTTCTAAGCTGCTTTTAATGGTTTTTCGCGCGGCACGATCATCATCAACGATTAAAATTTTACTTTGATCCTGATGGATGACTGGGGCTCGGCGGTTTGGACTTTTATGGGGGGTTATTTTTAATGCAATGGCTTTCATGGCGCGTTCGGCTTCAAACAATACCGATTCATGAAGAAGCTCTAATGAGTCGATATTTTTATCGTTGCACGCTTGTTCCAACGCCTGGCAAGCGTCGCTTAATTTAAGAGCTCCAATACTAGCCGCGGAACTTTTTATAGTATGTGCTGCACCGCGAACTTGTTCTAGTTCATTGTTTTCAAGCCCTGACGCAAATTGCTTTAAATAGCCAGGCATATCCTCGAGAAATAATGATAAGACGGTCGTAATATTATCCCCCACCTTATCGGCTAAATAGGCGTAGACGTTTTCGTCTAGCGCGTTATTATCTTCAGACGACAAAGGCTCTTCAGCATTGACGATGATTATATTTTCTTCGTCCTGGCCGAGCCAGCGATTCAATAAGTCGGCCAGCATCTCAAGTTTGAGGGGCTTTGACATAAAATCATCCATGCCGACGGCCAGGCACTTCTCGCGATCGCCGTTTTGCTTGTTGGCCGTCATTGCAACTATTGTGGTACGCAGCCCCTGTGTTTCCATTTGGCGTAACTGGAACGTCGCTTCGTAGCCATCCATTTCTGGCATTTGACAATCCATAAAGATCAGGTCAAAGGTATGGCGAGAGGCAATCTCTACTGCTTCTTTGCCATTGCAGGCAATGGTGACTTTACAACTAAACCGTTCTAGCATGGCTTTCGCAACGAACTGATTAGCGCGGTTGTCCTCGACGACTAGAATATGCGCATGTTCGAAAGATGCGGTTGATATATTGACTTGTTCCAAGTCAGGGCTGACGGATGTTTTTGTGTCGCTGATTTCAAGGTTGGTATTTAACAGATATGCTAAATCCGATTCTCTAACCGGTTTTGTTAAATACTCAACGTTTAATCGCGCCTGGGAAATTTCTACTTCGTTTATATGGTGATTGATCGTTAAAATAACGCGCGATGAGTTGAGTTCTTCATCGTCATTGATAAATTTAGTTAACGTATGCTGCCTAATGCCAGTACTCAATTCGTCGATGATAACCACATCGTAAGGCGTGGCTTTTTTTGCTTGTTGACGCATCATATCTAAGGCTACTGAACCGTTACCTATGTAATCAGCTGAATAAGATAAGGCTTTTAGACGTTGAGCGATAAATCGACGGCATAACGCATTATCACCAACGTACAAGATATTGTTTTGCAGTGGCTTTATTTGTGTAGCTGTCGATACAGGCGAGTTAGCGGCGCCATCTGCTTCAACCTTTATAGTAAACCAGAACGTACTACCTTCACCTATGCAGCTGTTGAGTCCAATTTCACCACCAAAAAGGGTGACTAATTGACGACAAATTGCCAGACCTAAGCCCGTGCCACCATATTCACGAGTCGTTGAACTATCGGCTTGCGCAAAAGCCTGGAATACTTTCTCTTGTGCCTCAGGAGGAATCCCGATACCTGTGTCGGTTACTTCAAATAATAATGACAGCTTATTATTGTCATCGCCATTGCCATTTTTTTGTTTTGTTACCGAAACGCTGACACTGCCATCGGATGTGAATTTAAGCGCATTACCCAGTAAGTTATGCAATATTTGCTGCAGCCTGACGTTATCAGCAATTAATTGTTTCGGTACGTCATCGTCTATAAAGTACGCGATAGAAAGGTTTTTACGTTGTGCCTGAGGGCTCAGCAAAACAATAAAATCTTCTAAGGTTTCACTCAAATTAAATGATTTTTTATTTAAAGTGATATCTTTTTGATCGTAAACAGAAAAATCAAGTACGTCATCAATGAGCTCTAATAATGAGTCGGCGCTGGAAGAGGCGACCTCTAAATAGTCTTTTTGTTGTACCGTGAGGCTCATTTCAGACAGTAACTCGAGCATGCCGGAAATGCCATTCAAGGGCGTTCTCAATTCATGGCTTACATTGGCCGCAAACTCACCTTTGACTTTAGCCGCTTTTAAGGCTAAATCACGCGTGGTTAATAATTCGGCTTCGCGCTTTTCAAGAATTTCCATCAGGTTGTTAAAAGCGAGTTCCATGTCGATAATATCCTGAGTACCACCAATATAGGTTCTAATTTTAGTGCCACCAATGGCGGCTTTATGCATATTCTTAGCTAATGTACTTATGGGTTTGGTAACCCGCCCTGTAATGGTAAGAAGAGCCCATAATAACAACAATGCCAGAGCGCCAATAATGATTAGATTGTATTTAAAAAAGTCGGTTTTTAGCTGGGTTAAGGCATTTTTACTGACGCTTAATCGTACATAGCCTAATAACTGGGGTTCGAATTCAGCATCTGAAAAAGGCGATATCTCTGCATCAGTGGTACTGAAAACAGCGGAGCTATAAACCCATTCACGGTCGTTTTCGTAATCTAATACGGAAGGTTTTTCGGACGTGCTCTGCGAAATTTTGCCTAACTCGTTATTGCTGAGGTAGATAGGCTGCATTTTCTCGTTATAGATACCAGCGGCTTTAACGTCAGGAAAAGATAGAATCGATGTAATAACGATTTGCGCTTCATCTTCACTTTGATAAAGCAAGGCTAAACGACTTCTATTAACAAAGGACTCAACGAGCTGAATACCGGTATTACGTAAACTTTCTTCGACTGTCCTGGTCGATAAATTGGACGTGATGATTGTCGCAACCACTATCAACAATAAAATGCCAAGGACGTAAGTCGTTGCTAGTAAATTTTTGAAACTAGATTGCATTAGAAAATTAAAGGCTGATTTAATCATTTGTTGCTTTTCCTGGGGTATATCAAGGTAAAACCACTTTCCTGAGAAGGTGTAATAGTTAAAGATAGGTGTTTGGCCGTTCGTATATTTAAAGCCACTAGTGACGACTGCATAGGTTCAATTTTCCCACGCTGCCCCTTTATCGCGTCGACGGCTGTTTTAGCCAGATCACGTCCAAGTCTGTTGTTATCGGGAAGTAAAGACAATAAGGCACCCCGTTTAACATGAACAGGGTTGCTAGATATAACTAGCTGTTCATACTGCCAGGCATCAGCTAGAACTTTGGGTAATAAACTTTTTTCATCCAACGTTGGGTCGTGATGAAGAAGCCATAAAGCACTTTCAGCATGATGATTACTCGTTTGAACTATTTCACGATAAGCCGTGGCGGCTTGTTGAGAGTTTTCCACGGCGTGTTCTATAAGCCTTAAGTCTAGATTGGTAGCGCTTTTACGCGCTTTTTTGACTAGCCAGCCATTCGTGCCGGGGTGATAAACAACGTGAATATGTTTGGTCTTTCGACTCAATTTTTTGAGCTCAGTAAACAGTAGTGCTGGATCAGGCGTAATAGAAATACCGTTTAATCCTGATTGAATATCTTTGTTTGAAAAAAATGACGCACCATAAACAACTTTATAGGGACCATTTAAATTGGAGCTTAGTGATTTAATGCCGCCACCAAGCAAAATAGCGGCGTCAGGTTTTTGTTCGTTTAGCCAATCGGTAATAGATGAAGGCGGCGTTGATTTATTGATAGGTTTGATAATAACATTAGTATTAGCATTTTTTTTAATGCCATCGATAATGACCTCAAAAAAATCACTATAGGGTTTCCTTGTATCGGGATAAAGTACGGCGATTTTAAAATTCGAGTTGGCTAATAAAACGTCATCAGCCAGTGTGATCATATTGATACAAATGGTAAGCAGCAGTATCTTTAAAACTTTGTTCAAACACATAAACCAGGTTTTATCTTCCTTGATATTAAACAACATATATCGACTTCGCTTTATTTGACTAGTTAATGGATTTTCTTAATTCAACAAAAAAGCCCCTGCCGGCTTGAGGCAAGTCATCAGGAATAAATCCTGGTGCTAACGAGGGCTCCCTAACTGTTTCGTCAAATAAGTTTCTAGCCGATAGGGCGAACTCAAAGCCCGGTGCAAATTCCTTTGCGCGTAAGGTTAAATCGACCAGGGTATAGTTATCAATATCGGCACGGGTGTCGCCGAATGCGCGGTTTCTATCACGTACGTGGTTGAGTTGGGTATTAATCGACCAGGTGTGGTCTATGGCATAGTTGGCTCGTAAATACATTTGTTGCTCAGGGGCATCGGCCGCATTAGTGTTCGTTTCCTTGTCTTCAGATGACTGATAGGCATAATTAGCGTACACACTCAGCCGATTGCTGGCTTGCCAATTGGCTTCCATCTCCAAACCGTGCCCCACTTGTGAACCGCTATTATTTGCCGTTGTCGGATTAAAGCGAATAATGTCATCCATCGTGTAATGGAATAGGTTTAGGCTCAGTTTTAAATCATCAGTGGCGGCGTAATCAAACGCCAGTTCATATGTGTCAATAACCTCTGGGTCTAAGTTTGGGTTACCCAAGGCAACGGGGTTGTTAATATTAAACTGCTCGGCAAAGGAGGGCGCGCGAAACGAACGACCATAGAGCAATTTACTGGTTAAACGATAACTGGTTTGCCACACAAGGGCTAAACGTGGGTTAAAGGCGCTGCCAAAATCAGAGTAGTGATCGTAGCGTAAGCCTGCGGTTAAGGTCCAGTCCGGAGCAAAGTCCCAGGCGTCTTGCACAAAGGTGTAAAAAATCTTGCGGGTTTTTTCTTGGTTAAACGGTGTGGTGTCAGATACATCTACCAGGCTACCTAAGGGCATAATCATGGGCCCGGGTGCAATGTAAAAGTTCCTCTTCTCTTCAATTTTGTATTGATCTTGGTGGTGAAAGCCCGTGCCTATGCGGATGTCGTGCTGATTAAATCCGGTGTAAAAAGCCGAGAGGTCTATGCGGTTGTGTCGTTCGTACACGTCGGGTTCGCCAATCACGCCATCAGGAAAAGCGCCCCCGAAGGTTCCTGCAGGTAACAGGGTTAGGTTTGAACGAGTAATGCTATTAAAAAAGCTGTATTGCGCTTTTATATCCCAGTTTTCTAAAAAGTCTTTATTTTGATAAGTAATGTCTGCATTATATCGGTCAGCATCAGCCGTTCCTTTGTTGTCCAAAGCAGAAAATGCTCCGGCTGCCGTTTCAACATCTTTTCTACTTTGGTAGCCGGCCCTAATGTGCCACCGCCCTTTCTCTATATCACCTCGAACGTCCAGTGATTGATTACCCGTGTTAACGGCTCCTGGAGCTAATGAAACTCCAGGGCTAATAAAAAAACTATCATAAAATGTTTGAGCGTCAGCATTTATTTTTTCTTTTTGACCGTTTGTATCTGACAATTGTGCAGAAAATGCCGTTTGCCAACCGGCAAATTCCCCGCCATATTGTAACCACGCACGGTACTCGTTAAAACTACCTGCAGAAGCGCCTAATTCTAAGCCGTCTATTTCGGTGCCGTTTTTGGTAATAATATTAATGGTACCTGCGTAGGCATCAGCGCCGTAGATAGCGGAACCGGGGCCCCGTATAACCTCAATGCGTGAGATGTTCTCAACCGGCATGCCGCCCCATGCCTGAGAGCGATTCCCCGCAAAAACATTAGTAATAGCAATACCATTAATAAGCATTAAAACTTGCGGATTAACGTCAGAGCTAATTCCCCGTATTTGATAAATGGGATTGTACCCACCTGCTGAATAGGAAACGTGTAGGCCTGGGATACTTTCCAATACCTGGTCAACATCACGCGCACCCATTTGGCGAATGGTTTTAGCGCTAATAATGCTGGCAACTGCGGGGGCCTCAGAGACAGTTTGCTTACGCCCTGTGGCAATATAAATAAACTCCTCATCGCCATACGCTTCAGCTAAGGAAAAATCGTCTTCGTCAAACGCATAAACGGGTGATAAAAACGCAACACATGCCGTTAATAGACAAGCGGTTATATAGTTTTTCATGTTAAAGCCTACAACTTTTTATTATCGTGTTGTAAGCCTAGTAGAGATTATAAAAATTACCAGTTTCTTTTTTCTGGCCCTAGATAATCTAAGCGGTTACAGCCTAGTGGGAAAAAACTTCCTTCTGTTTGAGATGAGGCGTCGATATAACATGAAATGTTACCGATAGAAAATGCTAAAACAGAGTAATCCTTGTACTCATCAAGGGTGATTTTTTGGTCTGCCATTAGCGCAGCGGCTAAGCCGCCAACATTTAAAATTTGACGAAAACGACTTTTTAAAAGAATTGCCTCTATATCTAAAGCGAGGTTTAAAAAATAACCATTCGTGAATTGGAGCTCTTTAGCCTTATCTAGTAGAGGCTTTATTCTTTCATCATGATTGATAATGGGTCGACCGAACCCACCGATACGACGGAATGTTTTTAGGTGGTCAATAACAAAACGTTTTAACTCGATACCTTTCTCGACGGCTTGTTTAGCTTGAATAAGAAAATGCATTGCGTCTAAATCAGCTTGTTTGCCATAAATTTCGGCTTCCGAAACTGCCGTGGCAGCAGAGGTGGCTAAAACACAGGTTGACCTTGCTGATCCTGTGAGAGAGGCAACTCGGTTATTCCAAATTCTGGGTTCCGGATAGCTAGTTGCTAGCACCCAAATGGCTTCAAATAGTTTAATTTGATTATCGTCAAACTCCTTTCCCGTAATACCGAGCATTAATAATTTAAACCAAGAAAAGTCGTTAAGCTCGGTAAATAAATCTTTACCGCGAAAAACCACCCGTTCGCCCGAAAACCATGCGCCCATATCGGTTTGCCAGTTATCTTCCGCTTGTATTAATGTGTTGGGACCTATCATAAGGCTGCCTTTAGCTTGTCTTCTTTGGACGCTGGGCCAGGGTCATTGGTCAGGGTTAAGCCATGCCCAAAAAACGGGTATTTTCGCCAGCCGAGCCTTTTTTGTTCTAGCGCGTGAACGGCTGCACCGGGCAAACGGAGCAGTAAAAACAATATTTCCGCCTGACCCTCAGTCATTTGCAAGTCGCTAAAGGCAGCAGCTATAACACCGGTCATCGCTAAGGGGCAGTCAGCTGCTTTTTCTAATGGCTGGCGGTGCTTAGATAAATAGGCGAGGGCACCTTCTTCAGGGCATAGACTGGTTAAATGATCCAATGTTTGTAATACGGGCGTCGCGCAACTGGCACCGTAAGGGTCAAAACCGGGCGGGTGTTCGCTAGCAGGCCAAACCTCAACGGCTTGCTCGTCTTTATAGTTGGATAATTGTTGCTGCCATTGGCTAAGCTCAAATCCACATTGCTGCCATAAACGCATAACTTGGTACACTTCTCGTGCGCCGCCATTTTTACCAGCCCCGGGCGCCAGTGCTGCCATAAGGCAGGAAGCCGCAGTAGAGCCACCCACACCGCCGTTCATTGCGGCGCGCACACTAAGGTCACGAGGCCCCGGGTTTGCGATGGCTACAGCCACGGATTCTAATAAGCTTGATTGCCAAGGCTGAGGTTTTTCTAGTTTAAACAATAAGTAAATATACTCAGGCCACGACACCTTGCCTAACAGCTCGCCATAAACGTCATAACCAGAACAATAGGCCGTTTTTGCTGCAAATGGGTTGTCAGCTTCTGGTTCTTCGTACCAGATTTTAGTGGTGATTTTTTCTTTTTCCTTGGCCATGATTAACGCATTCCTTTAAGTCGAGTGGCAATAGGGGGAACTTCTTGCGGGTCGATACGAACGTCAAGCAGTGTTGGGCCTTTACGTCGACAAATAGTATTAATATCCAGGGCTATTAAATCATCAGCCGATTCTATGGTATGGCTCATAATGCCCATCGATGAGGCCATTAGTGCGTAGCTGATATTGGGTAAAGTGTTGGCGATGTCGGCGGATTTATTTAACCGTTGCCCATGCATAACCATGCCTAGATGTTGATCGTTCATGATTAGGAAAATCACGTTCAGCCTTTCCTGCAGAGCGACGGTAATTTCGTTGCCAGACATTAGAAAACTACCATCGCCGACGATGCAGACCACCGGATCATTAGGATGGGCCAGGGCGGTTCCGATGGCGCTGCCGACAGACCAGCCCATGGAGCAAAATTCAGCGCATATTTGTAGTAAACCTGCGCCATTGGCGCGTCTGTCATTAGTAACTCTGTTCGTATCCCTACGTTGGTTGAGCCGTCTGTCGTAAGGGTTAAGGTAATGGATAGCCCAGGCAAGATTATTGCCTGTATCCGCTAAGTAACGTGTGTTAGGCGGGAAAATTTTAGTTAATTGTGACATTAAGAACTGCGGCTTTAGGGGTGTGGAAATTTTGTTTATTTTTTGTGGTTCATCAAGTTCGAAGTGAATAATTTTTAGATTATCTTTTTGAATATGAGTAAAAAAATCAGCTTTATCTATAATTGATTTAGCTGGCTCAAATTCAGATTTGTTTTTTTCTATAAATTGTTTTTTTTGATGACTTAAAGCTGCCATTAAAATGGTCGGAATATCACCTCCGACATGCAGTCTGGCAACCGATGAGCGCGTAAAATTATCTTCGTTATTATCAATATGAATTAACTTATCATTTAGTAGGGCTTTTTGGTCCCAGGCATTGCTGGTGAACTCCCCAAGTGATGAGCCGATGACGACTACTGTATCGACTGAAGGGTTTTCCAATGTTCTATTGGCGCTTTTGTGTCCCGCGAAACCAATAACACCACGATAGGAAGAGTGATAGGGGTTGATGAAGCTTTTGCCATCAGGAGTGGCTACAAACTCTGCATCAAAATGCTTAATACATTGCAAAATTAAACTGTTACAATTTTTTGCACCTGCACCTATGACAAAAACGATTTTTCTGGATTTATCAAATTCTTTAGTTAGCTCATTTATTGCGTATTCATCTTTAAATTTGGGTCGCCTTAAAAGATTTTCAATGTTGGTATTTGATGGTTTATAACTAACCATACCTTTAAGGATGTCAGCTGGAATACTGAGGTGAGATGGACCGTTAGGCATGCTAAATGCCGACATGATAGCCGAAACGAGTTTTTGTTCAAATTGCTCTGCATGAGTGACATAACTATTGTATCGAGTGCAAAATTCGAGCATACCAGCAATATTGACACCAGTGTCACCAGACTCTTGCATCGCTTTTTTACCGAGCTTATCTTGCGATGCTTGTGGCGTAATGATTAAAAGCGGGGTGTTGTTTTCATAGGAAGAGGCGATACCGGTGATCATATTGGTAGCGCCTGGGCCTGTTGTGGAGCAACACACGCCTAATTTCCCAGTGTTTCTTGCGTAAGCGTCGGCCATGAATACCGCGCCGGTTTCGTGGCGGGCCGTTATAGCTCTTATGCCGCCGCGTTTTTCACTTTTTGCTAACGCGTTATACAACGGCTCTATTGCCCCTCCAGGAATGCCGAAAATATATTCAACTCCCATATCTTCCAGGTATCTGATTAACAGATCACAGGCATTAATTTCGTTGGTTTTAATTACTTCTGAAATGACTGACGACATACAACTACCCCATTTAATACTATTTGTTTTTATTATTGTCAAAAAAACGTCATTTAATAAAAAAACTTAATAAACAACAACTTAGTAAATACACTTAAATAAAGTGTCAAGATTGTGTTAAAATTAACGCAGATTTAACCCTATGTAAAGGGATAAACAAATAATTTTGATAAATAATAGGGGTTTGAAAGCTGTATTTAATAAACTTAATTAAAGCTTTTATCTAACTGGCTGATTGTAGTTGGTGCAGCTGGGGTTTAAATGAGGTGCTTTCGCAGATGTTAATTTGTAAGGCAAATCAGAGTTTGGCCTTACATAAAAAACTCTCCTAAGGCTAGTAGCCGTTAGGAGAGCTTAATAGGGGTTATTTATTTGGGATATGAATAGCTTTATTATTTACTGCTAAAGCAGCTTCTCGTATTGCTTCAGAGAGAGTAGGGTGTGAGTGTATGGTTAGCGCCAAATCTTCGGTGCTGGCGGAATATTCCATAGCTAGCACGGCTTCTGCGAGTAGTTCTGATGCATGAGGGCCAATGATATGAACGCCCAAAATTTGATCAGTTTCTTCGCTAGAGATGATTTTAACCATACCCGTTGTGTCCCCCATGGCCTGAGCGCGTCCACTTGCGCTAAATGGGAAACTACCAATTTTGATTTTTTCACCGGTTGATTTCAGGTGCTGTTCGGTTTGCCCAACCCAGGCGATTTCTGGGCTGGTGTAGATGACACTTGGGATAGTGTCATAGTTGATTTCTGGTTCTTCACCATAGATCACTTCCGCTACTGCAACGCCTTCTTCAGAAGCTTTGTGAGCGAGCATGGGTCCACGAATCAGATCGCCAATAGCGTAGATACTGGGCTGGTTAGTTTGCCATATTTCATCGACTTCGATAAAGCCCCGTTCATCCAGGTTAATGGGCACTTCTGGCGCAAATAAACCATCGGTATTAGGACGACGACCAACCGATACAATTAGTTTGTCTAACTCAATACTATGGCTACCAGAGGCGTCTTCATAATTGACGATAACTTTCTTGCCTTTTGAAGTAGCCTTCGTCACGCGTGCGGCCATTTTAATATCAAGGCCCTGTTTTTTGAATAGACGTTTAGCTTCAGAGGCAATCTTTTTATCTGCTGCGGGTAAGAATTCATCTTGTGCTTCTAATAGCACAACCTCTGATCCTAAACGACTCCATACACTGCCAAGCTCTAAGCCAATAACACCAGCGCCAATAACACCTAAGGTTTTAGGTGTCTCTTTGAAATCCAGGGCGCCGGTTGAATCCACAATATTTTTGTTGTCAACAGGGGCAGAAGAGATGTCTATCGGACGAGAGCCGGTAGCTAGAATAATGCTATCTGCAGAGATGGTAGACTTGGTTTTACCAGACGTAATTTCAACTTGCTTTCCAGCTAGTAGTTTCCCCCGGCCGTGAAAACTGGTAATTTTGTTCGCTTTAAACAGGCCGCCAATACCGCCGGTTAATCGACCAACAATATCGTCTTTATTTTTGATCATCGCAGCTACGTCAATTTTTAAACCTGTGACTGTAATGCCATGGTTTTCTAGCCCATGGTTTAACTGTGCGTAGTGGTGTGACGATTCCAGTAGAGCTTTAGACGGAATACAGCCGACATTAAGACAGGTACCGCCTAGAGAAGGTTTTTTGTCTTTTCCTGTGAAATCATCAACACAGGCAGTTTTAAGGCCTAATTGCGCGCAGCGAATGGCCGCAACGTAACCACCCGGGCCACCACCAATAATAACAACGTCAAACTTAGTATCTGAACTCATACTTTTATTCCCCAAAATGTCTTTAAACGTTTAATAGCAATCTGGAAGGATCTTCCAGGAAGTCTTTCACAGTGACCAGGAATGAAACGGCTTCTTTGCCATCAATAATTCGGTGATCATAAGAAAGTGCCAGATACATCATTGGTCGAATGACCATTTCGCCGTTTTCAACGACGACACGTTGGTTAATAGCGTGCATACCGAGAATGGCGCTTTGGGGTGGGTTCAATATAGGTGTCGACATCATCGAGCCAAATACACCGCCGTTAGTAATAGTAAAGGTGCCGCCCGACAAGTCTTCGAAAGTAAGGCCACCATCACGCGCTTTAACGCCAAATTCTGAAATACCGCTTTCAATAGCAGCAAAGTTTCTTAAATCAGCGTCCCTTAAAACAGGAACAACCAATCCGCGAGGAGACGATACGGCGATGCCAATATCATAATAACCGTGGTAAATAATATCCTGTTCATCAACGGAAGCGTTGACTGAGGGGTACAATTTTAATGCTTCAACAGAGGCTTTAACAAAAAAGGACATGAAACCTAATTTGGTCTCGTGTATTTTTAGGAAGGTATCTTTGTATTTGTTGCGAATGTCCATAATGGGTTGCATGTTCACCTCGTTAAAGGTGGTCAACATGGCGGTATTCTGTTGCGCTTGCAGTAATCTCTCGGCTACTTTCGCGCGCAGTCGCGTCATCGGAACGCGTTGTTCTGCTCGGTCATTAGTTGGCAAGGTAGGTAATTGATCTGCTTTGGAAGCTTTTGCTGGCGCAACAGGCTCTGGAGCAATTGGGCGTGAAATGACGTTGTCAGATCCCTGGTGGGATTTGAGGTAATTTAGAACGTCTGTTTTGGTTATTCTGCCGCCTTTACCTGTCGCCGCAATATTATGAGTATCCAGACCATGTTCAGCGACTAATTTTCTAACCGCAGGACTTAGCGCAGCGTTAGAGCCAGAATTTTTTTCCATCGGCATCGTTGCAGCCTGAGGTTGAATAACTTCAGTTGGTTTTGTATCTGCGGCACCTGCGCCAGAAGTTTCAATGCGCGCGATTAATTGGCCGCTTAATACGGTAGACCCTTCCGGTTCAAAAATCTCAGCGAGAATACCATCCGATAAAGCAGGGACCTCCAGAACAACTTTGTCTGTTTCCAGGTCAACAAGATTTTCATCTTTTAGAATGGTATCGCCTGCCTTCTTATGCCAGGTCACTAAGGTGGCATCGGCGACGGATTCGGGAAGGTTGGGTACTAAAACTTCAATGCTCATGATTTATTCCTTTTTGAAGGGCAATGCGTTAATAAAGTGCTTCTTGGATTAATTTTTGTTGCTGTTTAACGTGCTGACTAAATTGGCCAACAGCAGGCGAAGCTGACATATTCCTGCCAGCGTATTTAAGCTCTAGTTTTTCGCTGACTAAATCAAAAAACCGATGTCTAATCTGGTACCAGGCACCCTGGTTTTTAGGCTCTTCCTGACACCAGACAAATTGTTTTAGTTTGGGGTATTTTTTGAAAGATTCCTGCAGCTCATCTATAGGGAAAGGGTAGACCTGTTCCGCCCTTAAAATCACGACATTTTCAAGTTTATCTGCCCGACGTTGCTCAAGAAGGTCGTAATAAACTTTGCCAGAACAAACAACCATTCGAGTGACTTTTTTAGGGTCAATATCGTCAATTTCCTGAATAATTCGTTGGAAAGATCCCTCTGTTAATTCCTCTAACGTTGAAGTAGCGAGTTTGTGGCGCAGCAAACTTTTGGGACTCATAATAATGAGCGGTTTACGGAAAACGCTCAACGACTGGCGACGCAACAAATGGAAAATTTGAGCTGGAGTAGACGGCACACAAACTTGCATATTATGCCCCGCACATAGCTGAAGGTAACGTTCTAATCGAGCCGAAGAGTGCTCTGGACCCTGGCCTTCATAGCCATGAGGTAATAGCATAACCAGTCCGCATAAGCGGCCCCACTTGGTTTCTCCTGAACTAATAAATTGATCAACTACGACCTGGGCACCGTTCGCAAAATCACCAAACTGAGCTTCCCAAATAACAAGGTCGTCGGGTTCTGTTGTCGAATAACCGTATTCAAAGCCTAGTACCGCTTCTTCAGATAGGAAAGAGTCGTATAAGGAAAAGGTACCTTGTTCGAGAAGGAGATGACGTAAAGGTATATATGTTTCACCATTTTGCGTGTTGTGCAATACGGCGTGGCGATGGAAAAACGTTCCCCGGCCTACGTCTTGTCCGGTGATTCGAATATCGCGCCCCTGGGCTAGCAATGTACCGTAGGCCATATTTTCGGCGTAGCCCCAGTCGATAGGTAAAGCGCCAACAGACATTTTATTTCTGCTTTCTAATACTTTTTCTACCCGTGGCTGAATAGCAAATTCAGGCGGTAGTTCAAGCATTAACTCTGAAATTTTATGGAATTCTTTCGCGTCAACAGTGGTATCGCAAGGGTCATCCCACTTACTGCTTAAAAACGCATCCCATTTGGCTACGTAAGGATTTATTTTATGCTCGAGAATGGGGCGAGATACGATCTCACCCTTTTCAAGCGCAGCTCGATAGTCAGTTTCAAGTTTTGCAGCTTCACTTGCTTCCACTGAGTTTTCTTTAATCAAACGGTCAGCGTAAATTTTGCGCGTTGTAGGTAAGGCGCGAATCGTCTTGTACATCAGTGGTTGGGTAACCGCCGGTTCATCGGCTTCGTTGTGACCACGGCGGCGATAACAAACCATATCTAGTACGATGTCCTGTTTAAATTCTTTACGGAAGTCGACCGCTAGTTGAGAGGCGAATAAAACGGCCTCTGGATCATCGCCATTTACATGTAAAATCGGCGTTTCAAGCATTTTTGCCACGTCGGTGCAATACAGGGTTGAGCGGGTGTCGACGGGATTACTCGTTGTAAACCCAACTTGATTATTGATAACAATATGAATGGTTCCGCCAGTGCCATAACCGCGAGTCTGAGACATTTGCAACGTTTCCATTACAACGCCCTGTCCAGAAAATGCTGAATCGCCGTGGATTTGAATAGCGACTACTTCGTCTTCGCCAGTTTCGCCACGCCTGTCTTGCCTGGCTCGTACCGAGCCTTCTACGACAGGGTTGATAATCTCGAGGTGTGACGGGTTAAAAGCTAATGCGAGATGCATGTCACCGCCTGGAGTAGAAATGTCGGAAGAAAACCCCATATGATATTTAACGTCACCAGAACCATTTTTAGTGGGAGAGGCGGACCGTTTCCCTTCGAATTCCTCAAAAAGAATAGAAGGTTTTTTACCGAAAATGTTGACTAGCACATTTAAGCGGCCACGATGGGCCATGCCAATAACGGTTTCTTTTACGCCATGCTCGCCACAGCGCTGTAATATTTCGTCTAACATTGGAATTAAGCTTTCTCCACCTTCTAGTGAGAAACGCTTTTGACCAACGTAGGTTCGATGTAAGTAGTTTTCAATACCTTCGGCAGCAGTTAATAATTTTAGTGCCCATTTTTTTTGTTCGGGACTAAGATTTAAATGTCCACGCGGGCCTTCCAGGCGGCGTCTAACCCAGGAGCGCATTTCGGTGTCAGAAATATGCATATACTCGACGCCAATACTGCTGCAATACGTTTCTTGGAGAATGGGAATAATATCTTTTAATGCTAGTTGTTCAGGCGTGTTATGCAAAGTGCCGGTATCAAATTGAGTATTAAGATCAAGTTCGCTTAATCCATGGAAGGCTATATCAAGTTCTGCAATGAGTTTTTTTGCAGCGGTATTAAGCGGATCAACGTTGGCCTGTTTATGTCCGTTAATACGGTAAGCATTCATTAGCCTTGATACGGCAGCTTGCTTGGACAGTTGCTGAGCAGAAAGGCCACCCTGAATGACACGAACTCCGGTTGGTGCTTTGGCAAGAGCTGCGAAGTGTTTTTTTATTGAAGAGTGAGGGATATCAATTGATACAGCGTTAGAACGAATAGTATTGAATTCTTTTTGCCAGCGTTCATCTACTGAATCGGGGTCATCAAGGTACTGTTCGTACATTTCCTCAATATAATTAGCGTTGGCCCCATTGAGTGCCGATGTGCTTTTAAATAGCTGAAGCAAGTTGTTCATCAAATTATTCCGTCTGATTTGAAGTTGTTTAGTTTAGATTCTAGTTGAAATCTTTAAAAAAAATGGTTTCAGTAAAAATTAAAGTTAAATGGTGCCCCGAGCAGGATTCGAACCTGCGGCCTCACCCTTAGGAGGGGTGCGCTCTATCCGGCTGAGCTACCGAGGCATCTGGCAAAAAATAGTAAATAGGACTTTAAATTACGTGATTTTTATAAGGTTGAATAATAGCATTAATGCGGTTTTTAGGTATAGGGTAAAGTGGTAGTTTATGTGTTTTTTATACGGGTAGCAGGCTGCTTTTTAACGCGTTCACGCTCACACGCGGTAATGAATTTATGAATACTCTTTTTATACGCCGGTTCGATATTAACAAATTTGCAGCCAACGCGAGTAAAGCGTTCTTGCGGCGCTCTCTTTACCGAGCAGACGGCTAAGTCAGCTTGAATAATTTGGCCATTGTTAAGAATCATATTGGAGGCTGACAAGAGATCACCTTTTTTGATGTGATTGTTTGAGTAAACAGCAATGCCAATTCCCCCAAAGCTGACATCATAAATAAAGCCGGAAACGTTGTCGTTAGAATGTTCGGTAGAACCGTTGAAAGCATGTGTTTCAAGGTCAACTAAAGGAATTCGAAAAAATGCCCTTTTTTGAGGATAGTAAATTCTCTCGGGCAACGAAGCCAGGTAACCATTGTCATTATCCGAATAGGGATGAATGATGAGGCAGTTAAAGTTGCAGTGTACGGAATTGAGCTTGGCATTAATCCGGATGTTTTTCTGTGCCAATATTTTTTTGTGTGTTTCGTGATCAGTGATCTGATCGAGCAGCAGGCCTTTTTCTGAAACGCTCAATATTCGGCAGGTATTATATGACTGGTCGTCTACCACTATTGTAACCTGGACGTGTGATTCAACTAAAAGCCGTAGCGTATGTTTTATGCGGCCAGGGTCGATTATAAAGTTTGGGTTAGCTCTTGGAACGTCGTGTTTTGGTTCTTTATCTGATGATAAAAATGATTTCAAATCAGACAGTAAACTCACTTTAAATTATGCTGTATTGACGCTTCTAGATAACCTGCTACTCATGACTTGCCCTTTAGATCCATAAGTTGCGCTATTGGTGCCTATTTGACCACGCAGTATATCAAGCGACCGCTGAGTGTACCTGCGGTTCAGCTCTATGATAGAGCCGTTCAGTTCGTTTAGTTTTTTATTATCGATAGATAATTTTTGAATAGTTGACCATGAGTTGTTCAGAAGAAGCTGAATTTCGGCTAGCGTTATGTCAGAGATAAAGCTCGATAACTGATATAAGCCTTTTTCGACATTATGTTTTTTTAAGAACAGATGGGTTGTTTTGGTCAGGTTTTCTAAGTCGGAAACGAGTTTCTTTTTAGTAAAAGTAAGGGCTAGTAGCTCCTGGCTATCAGGAGACCTTAAAATTTCTTTTTCTTGTTTCAACGCATCATTTAATTGATTCGAAACGTTCTCAAGCGTTTCAAGCAGTTTAATGAGCTGGTCGATTGATTGAGTATTCATCATTATTCTTTAACCTCTTTAAGGCCTTCTTCGCTGGTGATAATGCGGTCGGCAATTTTTTCATTATCTATTTGATACTGGCCAGTTCCGATAGCCTGGCTGATGCTTTCAACTCGGGCGTCATCAACGATCGGAATGTTACTTAACGCCTGTTCTATTTGTTGCAGTCTTGAAGCGGTTTCGGTTAGCTCAACACTATCATCGTTGGATACGCCCACGGTCGTTGCTGGTGGAGATTTGGCGTTTTTTCCTGCGCCGCTAGATTTGCTAGAGCCCGTTTGCTTGAGTTTACTGGAAGCCCCTTTGATCTTAATGGACATAGTCATTCCTAAATTTGTTACTTAATTTATCGGCTGCTCATACTAATTCTTGATGAAGGTTAAGAAATTTATCATAAATTCACTTTAACCGTGTGGTTATCCAAAATAATTCCCTGAATCGTTCTTTGAGTCTTCATGTTTTTTACTTTAATTTTATCACCCTTACTTCCGGCTTTTAGAGCCACGCCTTTCATACTGATTTGAAACTCGTTATTTTTTGCCAGGATCTCAATCGTGTCGCCTCTTTTAATAATGATGGGTTTTGACAGATTATTGACGCTAACGATATCACCACGTCTCAGCCTTTTTTTAAGTACGTAATTGACGGCTTGATCAGCATCTCTCAAATAAGGAGAGTGAAGTCTTGATAGCTCCATTTTTTTTAATTCAAGGTCGTTTTTTTTAATTAAATGCCCCTTTCTCAGGGGGTGTTTTGAAATGATAGCGTATCCGAATATTTTAATATTTGCAGACATAAATAATCGCCAGGGAGTGCCTGAATTGCAACGCACCTTTAATGTGTTTTTACCAGCTTTTATATGCTCCTCAGCCAGTTCTATTTGAATTGGAGATAGGCATTTTTTTACTTTAAGGCGGTGATCAATATTCAGTATTTGTATGTTATATTCATTCCCCAATGAGTCTAGTTTTGACTCTAAAAAAGAGGTGGCTTGCCGTTTGATATCCTGGTGCTCCTCAAAAAGATCGTCAGCTGCTTGAACCGACTGGATAATGAGTAGAAAAAAAAAGGCTTTTTTTAAAAACAGTTTCATAAGTTATAGTCTATGCTTTACATAATAATTTGACTTTTATATACATGCATTAAATATGCCGTAATTTTTATATCTTACAGATTACAAACTACAAATATACTAAGGTGACAGAAATGGCAGGAATACTATCGGGGATTGACGACCGCACTAATTTAGCGGGTACCAACAGGTTAGAGATTTTGATTTTCACCCTGGCTGGAGGTCAAAAATATGGTATTAATGTTTTTAAAATTCAGGAAGTAATACAACGACCAAACCTGACTAAAATACCTGGCGGAAAGCCAGTTGTTCGAGGTATTTGCCAGTTACGCGGCAAAGATATTCCGGTTATAGATATGTCAATGGCAATAGGTGAAGATCGCCTGGAAGATAACAATAATTCGTTTGTCATTATCACGGAATTCAATCGCTCGGTACAGGGGTTTTTAGTAGCGGATGTAGATCGAATTGTTAATTTGTATTGGAAAGATATTAAACCACCACCAGAGGGAATTGAATCCGGCGGCTACGTGACGGCCATTACCGAAGTTGATGGTGATTACGTATTGATTATTGACGTAGAAAAAATTCTAAGTGAAGTGGTTGCGGGCCCTGATGGCGTTTCTAAAGGTATTATAGATAAAAAATTGGCTAACAAGGGGCACGTGCTCGTAGTTGATGACTCTGCCGTCGCGCGAAACCAGATAAAAAGGGTGCTTGATGACCTTGGAATGGAAGGTACTTTTGCTAATGATGGTAGAGAAGGCCTAAACGTATTGAAAAAGTGGGTAGCCAATGGAGTTGATGTACCATCTTTTTTAACCTTAGTCGTTTCAGACGTGGAAATGCCCGTGATGGACGGTTATACCCTGGTGACCGAGATACGCAAAATGCCGGCTCTTGATGGTTTGTATGTGATGTTGCACACGTCTCTTAGTGGTGTTTTTAATGAAACCATGGTTAAACGAGTGGGTGCCGACATTTTTATGGCGAAATATAAACCAGATGAATTAGCTGAAGCGATACAAAATCGAGTACGCCAGGTTCAAGGTATATAACGGTTACTCAATAATGTTTAATATCGTGCTGGTGGCTAAATGGAGTTAACGACACACGAGTTTTTGCGCTTTCGAGAATTCTTAAAAAACAATAGCGGAATTTTACTGCCGGACAGTAAGCAATACCTGGTGACCAATCGCTTGCGTCCACTGATGAAAGAAGTGGGCATGGACGACCTGTCAGACCTGCTTTCGATGATAGAAGCTATGCCCGATAAAGAATTGGCGGCTAAGGTTATTGATGTGATGACCACGGATGAAACTTTTTGGTTTAAAGACTCGTCACACTTTCGTTTTTTAGAAACAACAGTATTACCAGAAATGCTTGAATCAAGCCCCCAACTAACCATTTGGTCAGCGGCTTGTTCTTCAGGGCAAGAACCGTTCAGTATTAGCCTTTCTATTGATAAAGCGTTGAAGAAGTCTGCTAAAAAACCCTACCTGAAAATTATTGCTACCGACGTTTCCGATAAGGCTTTAAGCAAAGCAAAAGTCGGGGTCTATTCAGACGTCGAACTCACCAGGGGGATGCCAAATAGTTTAAAAAATGAGCATTTCACAGGGGTTCGTGATGGATGGCAAATCGCTTCATCGCATCGCTCAAGAGTAACATTCGGCAGGCTAAATTTACTAAAAGATTTTTCTAATTTGGGTCAATTCGATATTGTTTTTTGCAGGAATGTACTAATGTATTTCGCTGTCTCAGCAAAGACCGATATCCTCAATCGTATCACCAGTTTAATGAAGCAGGGCGCCTATCTTTTTTTAAGTAGCTCAGAAACTCTTCCTGCTGAAATAAAAAATTTAGAGGTTATTCGTAACGCAGACTGCAAGTGTTACCGAAAAATTTAGCGCTCTTTTTTGCCGCCTTGCCGGTTTTTGCCGCTTTTTATTTTAATATTAAACGTTATTTTAACTCTAACTACTTGAAATATAATAATAAATAAAACTGGCACGATTTCTGCTCTATTGTTTTCAACGAAACAGGAGCAGCTTATGACCACCAGTATTGATTCATTATTCGGCATACACGAACAAGCCCTTATTTTCCGTTCAAAACGGGCCGAGGTGCTGGCTTCTAATATGGCTAATTCCGATACGCCTGGATATAAAGCCAGGGATTTTGACTTTAAATCAACTCTAAGTAATTTAAATACATCTGCAGGACACATTAAACAAACGCATGAGCAACATATCGCGTTTGATAAAACACCCGCATCGGTATCTTTAGCTTACCGCATTCCTACCAGCGCATCGTTAGATGGCAACACGGTGGATACGCAAGTAGAACAAGCTAAATACGCAGAAAACGCGATGGACTACCAAGCATCACTTCGTTTTTTAAACGGTAAGATTACCGGTTACCTGTCAGCATTGAGAGGCGAATAAACATGTCTTTATATAATATTTTTGATATCGCCAGTAGCGGTATGAGCGCACAAACAACGCGCTTAAACCTGGTCGCGAGCAATATGGCCAACGCCGATACCGTCAGCAGTAGTACAAACGAAACGTACCGTTCGCGCCAACCGGTGTTCGGCGCGGTTTTGCAAAATGAATTGAATGGACGTCAGTCAAATTCCTCAGGAGTGCGCGTGTTAGGTGTAGTTGAAAGCCAGGCACCACTTCGTCACGAATATGCACCACAACACCCCATGGCGAACCAGGACGGTTATATCTATAAACCAAACGTCAATGTGGTTGAAGAGATGGCAAACATGATGTCTGCCAGCCAAAGCTTTAAAAATAACGTTGAAATGCTTAACACCGCAAAACAACTCTTACAACAAACCTTAAAAATCGGTCAATAACGGAGAATAGATATGCCAGAAATCGATTTCAATGCGCTGCAAAGCCTTGGCTTAACGAAGCAAAATCAGGCCACAGCAGCTAAAAAAGATGGTGATCTTGGACAGGGTGACTTTTTAGAATTAATGGTCACTCAGTTGAAAAATCAAGACCCTCTGGATCCTATGGATAGTGGTGCTTTTCTCGGTCAAATTGCACAATTTAGTACCGTCTCGGGTATTGGTGATCTGCAAACATCTTTTTCGGAGTTTGCATCATCCGTCGTCAATGATCAGGCTTTACAAGCGGCTAACCTGGTAGGCCGCCGCGTTATCGTACCGCTTCAACAGGGTGCGTTAAGCGAGGGGGGGGCTATAGAAGGCGAGGTGACGTTACCAGCTAGCTCGCCCGATGTATCCATTGATATTTCTAATCAAAGTGGTGAGTTGATAAAAACCATTTCATTGGGTACTCAAGCAGCCGGCGCCGTTCCTTTTCTCTGGGATGGAAAAATGAATGATGGAAGTTTCGCACCTCCCGGCAACTACGTAGTGAATGCTAAAGCACGACTCGATGGCCAAAATTTTGAACTCGACACGCAATTGTTGGTGGATGTGGAAAGTGTCACCTTAGGCGGCCCAGGTAGGGGGCTTCAGCTAAATATAGCCGGCCTGGGTAGCGTTGATTTCAGCGACGTCCGTAGAATATTTTAAATTTTTAGGAGAATATTATGTCATTTCGTACTTCATTAAGTGGTTTAGACGCAGCCTCAACAGATCTTTCTGTCGTAGGCAATAACATTGCTAACTCATCAACAACGGGCTTTAAAGAATCGCGTGCTGAATTCGTAGACGTATTTGCGACGACGTTCACAGGTGTCTCTGGTAACACCCCCGGTAGTGGTGTTCGCGTTTCAAATATTGCGCAACAATTTAGTCAGGGTAGTATTGAATTTACCGCAAGCAATTTAGATTTAGCGGTTAATGGTGAAGGGTTCTTTATTGTTGATGATGATGGCGCCCAGGCATTTACACGGGCGGGTTCATTTTCTACCAATAGAGATGGTTTTGTTGTCGACAGCTCAGGTCGAGAATTACAAATCTTTCCCCCTAATAGTAATGGAACCTTTAATACCGGTGCTTTGTCTTCCTTAGAATTGAGTACTAGTGACTCAGCGCCAGCAGCAACAACCAATGTGGTTCCAACGCTTAATCTAAACGCTCAGGAAACGATTCCTACAAATTATACAACTTTCCCTATAGACCCAACAGAATTTAACGTACTAGACGCTGATACCTTCAATAGTTCAACCTCTACGACGGTGTACGATTCATTGGGTAATGATTTTCCTGCGACGATGTATTTCGTAGCCAGTAACCCGGCGGCCAATGAATGGCAAGTTCGTACTTTTGTAGATGGAGACCCATTGACGATAGGAGGCGCTGATGATTTTTTTACCATGACATTTGATGGACTGGGTTCTTTTCAAGACATAACTGTTGGCACGACGACTCCAGTTACAACTACAAACAGCAATATCGCTTTCGATGGGGTAAATTTAGGCAATGGCGCTAGCAATTTAACGATAAATTTCGACTATGCCGATACGACCCAATATGGCGGTGGTTTTGCAGTGAATGGTTTAAGCCAGGATGGTTTTGCATCTGGCCGTTTAAGTGGTATCGAAATTGATCAGACGGGCGTGGTCTTTGCCCGTTTCACCAATGGCCAATCCGACTTATTGGGTCAGGTAGCTCTTGCAACGTTTCCCAATTCACAAGGCCTGCGTCAGTTAGGCGACACCAGCTGGGGCGAGACATTTTCCTCCGGCGATAAAATTATTGGTTCTGCTGGAACGGCTGGTTTTGGTTCCATGCAGTCGGGAGCCCTTGAAGCGTCAAACGTGGATATTGCAACGCAGTTGGTCAACTTGATTACCTCGCAACGTAATTTCCAGGCTAATGCGCAAGCCATATCGACTCAAGATACCATCCAGCAGGCCATTATTAACATTCGTTAATTTAATTAAATTAAAGCTTAGAGAGAATAATCATGGATAGCAGTCTTTACGTAGCAATGAGTGGTGCCAAGCAAGCGTTGATGGCGCAGGCAGTCAATTCGCATAACTTAGCGAATGCTAATACCACGGGCTTTAAAGCGGATCTATCTCAATTTAGAAGTATGCCGGTTTATGGTCCCGGTCACCCCTCTCATGTTTATGCCTTAGCCGAGCGCCCCGGTATAGATTTTGAAAATGGAACGATGCAACAGACGGGCCGCGAATTAGATGTAGCGATTAAAGGTGAGGGCTGGATAGCCGTGCAAACCGAGGATGGCTCTGAGGCTTATACCCGTGCCGGTGATCTAAGAATAACGCCAACGGGGTTGTTAACAACGGGCACTGGCTTGCCGGTATTAGGCGGCGGCGGCCCAGTGAGTTTGCCCGAAGCAGAAAAAATAGAAATAGGCAGCGACGGCACTATTAGCATTATTCCTTTAGGTGACAGTGCCGCTACCTTATCTGCTATCGACAGGATCAAACTAGTAAACCCTGAATTAGCGGATATTACAAAAGGTAAAGACGGCTTATTTAGATTAAAAAATGGCTCAGAAACCGAGGCCAGTGCCGGTGTGAGGCTAGTGTCGGGTGCGGTTGAAGGCAGTAACGTCAGCGTGGTCAGCGCGATGGTTAGCATGATCGAATTGGCTCGTAATTTTGAATTACAGGTCAAAATGATGAAAACAGTGAGCGATAACGAAGCATCTAGCGCACAGCTAATGCGCATAAGTTAGGAGAAAAATATGTCAACAGCGTCAATGTGGATCAGTAAAACGGGTTTAGAAGCACAGCAAACTCGTATGGCGGTTATTTCCAATAACCTGGCCAACGTTAATACGACGGGGTTTAAAAAATCGCGCGCAATATTTGAAGATTTGTTATACCAGAATGTCAGGCAAGTTGGCGCGCAATCCTCGCAAGATACAACGCTACCAACGGGTCTGCAAATTGGCACCGGCGTACGTACCGTAGCGACTGAAAAAACGCATACTCAAGGTAGTATCCAGCAAACTGGAAACTCCCTGGACATGGCGGTTAACGGCCGTGGATTCTTCCAGATACTGCGTCCGGATGGCAGTATTACCTATACACGTGACGGTAGTTTCAAATTAGATGGCGACGGCCAAATGGTCACCTCGGGTGGTTACCCTTTAGAGCCCTCAATCAGTATTCCGAGTGATGCATTAAGCGTTACCGTTGGCATTGACGGTACGGTGTCGGTATTGCAACCTGGCGCAACCGCACCTTCTCAGGTAGGCAGTATTACGTTGGCTGATTTTATTAACCCGACGGGTTTAGACCCTATTGGCGAAAATCAATTCAGGGAATCCTTATCAAGTGGTAGTCCTTCGGTCACGACACCTGGTCAATCTGGCGTAGGTATTTTATCCGAAGGGTCGCTTGAAACATCAAACGTTAATGTGGTGGAAGAACTGGTCAGCATGATCGAAACGCAACGCGCCTATGAGATGAACTCCAAAGCCATTTCAAACGCAGATCAAATGTTGCAACGTTTAATGCAGGATTTATAGCCAAAAGGTGATGCAGATGAAATTTATTAATCTTATTATCCTAGTCGCCGTTCTGCCCGGCTGCGCCATGATGGATAACATGGGCAAACCACGGCATGACCCAGAATATGTACCAGCCCAGCCCGCGTCTTATCAAAAGCCGCAAAGCAATAATGGCTCAATTTATCAGGCGGGTCATGAAATTCGTTTGTTTGAAGATATTAGAGCCAGAAGAGTAGGCGATATTTTGACCATCAAGTTGGTTGAAAAAACAAATGCTAAAAAACAGGCCGATACAGATATTAAGAAAGACAATTCAACGTCGGTATCAATTCCTACTGTGCTGGGCAACGTAGACCCTTCGATTTTTGGATTGAATTTTAATAGCAGTTTAGCCTCTGGCAATGATTTTGCCGGTGAATCCGAAAGTACGCAAAACAATAGTTTAAGCGGCAGTATTACCGTCAGCGTAGTGGACGTGTTACCGAATGGTTATTTAAAAATTCGCGGAGAAAAACGCGTTCGCCTGAATCAGGGTAATGAATATATTCGATTGGCCGGCATTATCCGCCCAACCGATATCAACCCTGATAACAGCGTTGAATCTACAAAAATTGCCGACGCCACCATCATGTACACCGGCGAAGGCGCATTGGCCGACGCCAATAAAATCGGCTGGTTAGCCAGATTTTTCATCAGCGCAATATTCCCTTTCTAAGGACTCATTATGAAAAATAAATTGATATTAGCTTTGACCTTATTAGCGATAGGCCTAACAACCGCTCAAGCCGAGCGCATTAAAGACTTAGCCTCAATCACAGGGGTTCGCTCTAATCAGTTGGTGGGTTACGGTGTGGTCGTCGGTTTAAACGGCACGGGCGATAAAGTGAAATCGGGTGATTTCACCTCACAAAGCCTACGTAGCATGTTGAGCCAAATGGGGGTGAAAATTCCGTCTACTGTTCAGATCAAATCTAAAAATGTCGCGGCGGTTATTATCCACGCCTCATTGCCACCATTCGCTAGTCCAGGTCAGCAGATTAATGTGACGGTAAACGCCATCGGCGAAGCGAGTAGTTTGCGTGGTGGTAGTTTGTTAATGTCGCCGCTTAAAGGCGCCGACGGACAAATCTACGGCGTTGCGCAGGGTAACCTTATCGTGGGCGGTCTTAGCGCATCGGGTAACGATGGTTCTAAAGTCAGCGTTAATATTCCAACCGTAGGCAATATTCCTAATGGTGCAACGGTTGAGCGCGCGGTGTACAGTCCTTTTAACGAAGGCAATTCGTTGACATTAAACTTACACACCTTTGATTTCACCACGGCAAACCGCCTTGCGATATCAATCAATCAGGCAATTGGTCCGCAAACGTCACACTCAATCAATGGCGGTAGTATTAAGGTCAATATGCCGCGTGATCCTGCGCAACGCGTGGCGTTTATGTCGTTGCTTGAAAATTTAGAAGTACAGCCAGCGCAATCAGCCGCCCGCATTATCATCAATTCCAGAACCGGTACAGTGGTTATTAATAACCAGGTGAAAGTACGCGCTGCTGCGGTGTCGCATGGTAATTTAACGGTCACTATTAATGAAAACCTAAGCGTTAGTCAGCCGAATGCGTTTTCAGACGGCGAAACGACGGTCACGCCTCAGTCAGACGTGACGATTAGCGAAGAAGATAAGCGGATGTTTGTCTTTGATCCGGGCGTGTCACTGGATGAGATTGTTCGTGCCGTTAATCAGGTAGGTGCTGGGCCTAGTGACTTGGTCGCTATTCTGGAGGCCTTGAAAGGCGCCGGTGCACTAACAGCAGAGCTCATCGTTATCTAATGAGTATCGCGAGTTCACAAGCAGACGTTTATACCGACTTTAACGGTTTAGCCCAGTTACGTGCTAAAGCCGGCGGTAGTAAAGTTGAAGAGAGTGAGGCGTTAAGCGAGGTAGCGCGCCAATTTGAAACGATCTTTTTAAAAATGATGCTGAAAAGCATGCGCGATACGGTGCCAGAATCTGACTTGATCAATAACGAAAAAACGCGTTTTTATCAATCCATGTATGATGACCAAATCTCACTCGATTTATCAAAACGCGGCAACTTGGGTCTGGCCGATATGATCGTGCAACAACTTGGAGGCGAGGCTAAAACAGACGTCGCCACTCAGGGACAAACCTTATCCAATTATAAAGAGTTTGCGCTGCAACGTATTCAAGGTGCGCTACAGGAATCTGGTATGGATAAACCTGCAGCCGCTTCAGCTATAACCTCAAGTGTAACGAGTAAACGAATTAATTCAGTAGATGAATTTGTTGATAAGCTTTGGCCACAAGCGCAAAAAGCCGCGCAACAATTGGGTGTCGATGCAAAAGTGTTATTGGCTCAGTCCGCTTTAGAAACAGGCTGGGGCCAACACGTTATGCAAAACAAAGTCGGTCAAAGCAGTCATAACTTATTTGGCATCAAGGCCTCGCACGGCTGGGAAGGTAAAACCGTGTCAGTGCAAACGGTTGAATTTGAACAGGGAGTAGCCGTTAAGCGTCAGGCCAATTTCCGCGCATACGATAGTTACGAGGAAAGTTTTAATGATTACGTACAGTTCCTGAAACAAAACCCGCGCTATCAAGAGGCGCTATCGAAAGTAGATTCAAATGAAGGATTTATAAAGGGTTTACAGAAAGCCGGTTATGCAACCGACCCTGAGTACGCTAAAAAAATAATATCTATTTTAGGGCGCGAACAATTGAGTTCGTTGACAGCTAATAACGCAGTAAAAACTTCAGAATTGGCTGCTTAAGCCGATAACTGCTCAAAGGGATACTGAATATGAATAATCAAACTTCAAAGGATCAGCAATATGGCCGGTGATCTTTTACTAACAGGGCTGTCGGGTCTAACGGCGTTTAAAAACGTACTTAATACGACGAGCCAAAATATTGCCAATGTAGCGACCGAAGGCTATAGTCGTCAACGCGTCGATTTAGAGGCACGCAACCCACAATTGACGGGGGCTGGTTTTATTGGCTCTGGCGTGACTACAACGACTATCACGCGTTCTTACGATACCTTTCTCAGCAGCCAATTTAGAACCAGTAGTTCCGCCGCCTCAGAATTAGACGCCTACTTTAATTTTGCCACACAAGTAGATGGTGCCCTTGCTAACCAGAACGTGGGGCTTAGCACAGCGCTGCAAGACTTCTTTAACGCCGTTCAAGCGGTGGCTGATGACCCCACGTCTATACCCGCACGTCAGGTGTTGTTAACAGAAGGCGAGGTATTAGAAAATCGGTTTTCAACGCTAGATAATTTATTCAACGACCTAACCACGCAGTTAAATGGTTCCTTGCAGACTAACGTCTCGACGATTAATAATTTATCAAAAAGCATCGCCACCCTAAACGATAAAATTGTTACCGCAACCGGTTTAGCAGGTGGTCAACCGCCGAACGATTTACTCGACCAGCGTGACCTGCTCGTTGATCGCTTATCCGAACTGACCAACGTTAATACCAATGTGCAGGAAAATGGCGCTCTAAATGTTTTTATTGGCAACGGGCAATCGTTGGTATTGGGTTCTACCGTCAACACGCTGGCTCTGCAACCAGCGGGATTTGACCCAGGTGCGGTTGATATTGTGTTTAAACAAGGCAGTAACAACCTGATCGTTACCCAGTTTATGAGCGGTGGAGAAATAGGTGGAACCTTACGTTTTAGAGACGAAGTGTTAGACCCCGCCATTAACACGCTCGGTCAGGTCGCCGTAGGATTAGCCTTTGCAGTCAATGAACAGCACGCCAACGGTATTGATTTAGATGGTCAGCAGGGGCTGAACTTTTTCAGTGAACCGACGGTCGCCCCGATTCAACTTTCAGGTACGGGTTCATTAGCGGTCGATATAACGAACCCAGCGGATATAACAAACAGTGATTATTCTTTAACGTACGATGGTGCCACCTATTCAGTAAGACGTTTGTCAGACGATACCATTACAACTATTGCTGATGGTGATACGGTTGATGGAATGACCTTTGACCTCTCATCTGTAGTTAGTGGTGATGTCTACAGAATTAGACCAACACGCGAAGCCGCATACAATTTTAGTTTAGCCCTGAGTAATCCGCGTGATATCGCAGCTGCACTGCCCGTAGTGGGTGAAACAGCGACCACCAATTCAGGTACTGCCAGTTTGAGTGGTATTACAATCAACAATTTAGCGGCTGCTGCTTTACCCGCACCGCAGGAAGTGACGCTTGATTATAACGCTGGGGTTTATACAGTGGGTGGCGGATCGCCGGCTACACTGGCCTATGACGCCGCAACGAACAGTGGTGACACATACACGGTCAATGTCGCGGGCTTTGGTGATATTAGCTTTACCTTAAGCGGCCAACCGGACGACGGAGATACTTTTGCCTTGGTCGATAATGCCGGTGGTATTGGCGACAACCGAAATGCTCTTTTACTGGCCGGGTTGCAGACCACAAGAGTGTTGTCGGGTGGTACCGCTACCTTCCAGGACACTTATGGCCAGGTAGTGGCCGATGTCGGTCGTCGTACACAGGCAGCAGAGCTTAATGGCGCAGCGCAAAAAGGCCTGTTGGCTCAAACAATCGCTGCAAAAGAATCCGTCAGCGGGGTGAGTTTAGACGAAGAAGCCGCCAATCTTATTCGTTTTCAACAAGCTTACCAGGCCGCTAGCCAGGTCGTTTTAACCTCACGCACAATTTTCGACACCTTGATAGGAGTGTTCAGATAATGGTCGATAGAATTTCAACCAGTCTCGCGCAACAACTGGGCATTAACTCCATCTTGTTGCAGCAAAAACAGGTTAATCAAACGCAACAACAAATATCGCTAGGTAAGCGTATCCTTACGCCGTCTGACGATCCCGCCGGCAGCGTGCAGATTTTAGACTTAAATCAGTCTATAAGCCGTATAGAACAGTTTCAAAGTAATATCAATTACGCAGAAAACCGCTTATCACTGTCCGATGGTATTTTGCAAAGCGTAACAAACAGCTTGCAGCGGGTACGAGAACTAGCTGTGCAGGGCTTTAATGCCACAAACACAGCGTCAGATAAAGAATCTATCGCGCAAGAAATGTTTCAGCGATTAGATGAAGTCCTGGCGCTGGCGAACGCTAAAGACGCCAACGGCGACTATTTATACGCGGGATTTAAGGCGCAAATACAAGCTTTTACCGGGTCTGCAGCGTCGGGTCAGTTCGCCTATCAAGGTGATCAAGGTCAGCGACTTATTCAGATAGGTGAGAATAGAACCGTAGCCGACAATAACGCAGGCGCGGAAGTCTTTTTT
>JBLIAQ010000004.1:0-31799 GCA_047634535.1 Cycloclasticus sp. | reverse complement strand
CCACCGCACCCAATACCGTTGTATTTAGCAGCGGGCAGATCGCCACTCAACAAATGGCTAGGGAAGGGTTTATTCTTAATTTGATCGGTGCAGGGCTTATAACAGGGGTTTGTTGGTTACTGTTAGTATGATGCAACCATTTTTGTACTGTCATAGATAATGGATCACTAAGATAGTTTTCGCTACCGCGAGGCCGATCATTTCTTTTGTATGCCCACCACCTAAAGGTATAAGTCTCATCAATGCGGATAAAAGACATCCGCCTATTCGACTAAAAGTTACGAACCAAAGAAAAGGTAGCCCTAATTGCTAGCGCGATAAAGGAACGAGTAAAACCCAGAAATCAAAGTACAACCAAATTATTTATTAAGAAGATGAAGAGCTAACAACATCTGTTAAGCTTTATCTAAATGCTCAACTTTACTTAACAAGCCTCGCTTAACTTAACTAACCAATGAGATCATAAATATGTCTTCAGAAAAAAACGATGACAGGCTTGATCAAGTAGTCGCCCAAGCTCGTGGCGACCGTGAAAGTAGGGATCTGGGTTATCGCGAAAGAGCGCTGAAACAGTATCCATGGATTTGCGGCCGTTGTTCTCGTGAGTTTAACCGCGAAAACCTTCATGAGTTAACGGTGCATCATCGCGACCATAACCACGACCATAACCCACCGGATGGTAGCAACTGGGAATTACTGTGCCTGTATTGCCACGATAACGAGCATTCGCGCCAACTTGACTCTGCCTATGGCGACGCCTCCAACGACACACAGAAAAACACCGCTAGTCACAATCCATTTTCGGACCTAGATACGCTTCTCAAGGACAAAGCATAGCCGCCTTCCCTTACTGTTTTTTTGTCGTGTAGAGGCTCTTCTTGATCTATATCAATACGCTGCGTTGAGAACTAGATACTATCGAGTTAATACTATTTTTAATCTTTCGCGGAGCCCGCAGATGAAAAGTTATAAAACAATTTTCAAAACTAGTTTTCTGTGGAAAATTCTAGCCATCTCGACCTTAATTAGCTTTACCATTTTACTTTTAATGGGTCGCGAAATTTACCAGCAAGCACCACCGATGCCTACGTTAGTAGTGTCCTCGGCTGGTATGCAGATTTATTCGCTCGATGACATTCAACATGGCCAAAATGTTTGGCAATCGCTTGGCGGCATGCAAAAAGGTTCAATTTGGGGGCATGGAAGTTACCTGGCTCCCGATTGGAGTGCCGACTGGTTGCATCGAGAAGCCGTTGCGATGCTCGAGATTTCGGCCTTACAGCAACAGGGCATTAGTTTCGATAAGCTAAACAAGCCAGAACAAGAGTACCTTAAAACCCAGTTACGCTTGGACATTAAACCCAATACCTGGAACAGCTCAACAGGTGTTTTAACGCTGAATGAAGTACGTACAACTGCGGTGAAAAGTGTGACTAAACACTACGCCGATATTTTTCAATCACGTGACTCCGATGCATCACGATTGTTACGCGAACAGTATGCGTTTTCTCAATCTATTACGCTGAATGATAATGACCTGCACGCACTAACGGCATTTATTTTTTGGACTAGCTGGAGTGCCGTAACCGAACGTCCAGATGATACCGTTTCTTACACTAGCAACTGGCCCTACGATCCTTTAGTGGGCAACACACCACCTCCCAGCCTAATCATTTGGACCCTGTTCAGTGTTATTTTACTGCTAGGAGCAACAGCCACTTTGGTATGGTTTTATGCACAACAATACGACCTTTGGCGCAATGATCTTGCACCTGAAGGTGGCGTCGCCGAAGACAACTTATTAGCCCACAAAGTACAAACGCCCTCTATGCGTGCTACGGCGAAATATTTTTGGACAGTGCTCGCGCTTTTTGGCCTGCAGATTGTGCTAGGGGTTATCACCGCGCATTATGCAGTAGAAGGCCAAAACCTGTATGGTTTGCCACTGGCAGATTACCTTCCATATAGCGTGACCCGAACGTGGCATACACAATTGGCCGTTTTTTGGATTGCTACGGCGTGGCTTGCTACCGGCTTGTATGTTGCTCCGCTTATTTCTGGTCACGAACCAAAGTTTCAACGTTTCGGCGTCAACTTTTTATACGTTTGTTTGCTACTTATCGTTGTTGGTTCTTTTGCTGGCGAGTGGCTAGGCATCAATCAATTTTTCGCTAACTTGACGATGAATTTTTGGTTTGGCCATCAAGGTTATGAGTACGTCGATTTAGGCAGGTTTTGGCAAATATTTTTATTTATTGGTTTATTGCTCTGGTTATTCCTGATGTTTCGCGCATTACTCCCTGCCTTGCGCGAGGGCAAAAATAGGGCTCTGATAATTCTGTTGGTACTGGCCTCCGTCGCAATTGGTTTACTGTACGGCGCAGGCCTGGTTTGGGGCGAACACACGCATATTAGCATTATGGAGTACTGGCGTTGGTGGGTGGTTCACCTGTGGGTGGAAGGTGTTTTTGAAGTATTCGCTACCTCCATTATTGCTTTATTATTCGTAAAAATGGGCTTACTCCGAGGAACGACCGCTACGGTCTCGGTGCTATTTGCCACCATTATATTTCTTGCCGGCGGTGTCCTTGGTACTTTCCACCATTTATATTGGAGCGGAACGCCGATATCAGTTATAGCCATAGGTGGAGTATTTTCTGCATTGGAGGTAGTACCTCTAGCCGTTATTGGATTTGAGGCCTATCAACATACTAAGCTGGAACGACAAGCAAAATGGATCGCCTATTACCACTGGCCACTGAAATTTTTTGCCGCAGTATCTTTCTGGAATTTAGTCGGCGCCGGCCTGTTGGGTTTTCTTATCAATACCCCATTGGCTTTGTATTATATGCAAGGGCTTAACACCACGGCTGCGCATGGCCATGGCGCTTTGTTTGGCGTATACGGCATGTTAGGTATTGGCTTAATGTTGTTCTGCCTGAGAGGCATGAAACCCCAGTACAAATGGAATGACCCATGGATGAGCTGGGCTTTTTGGAGCTTAAATATTGGCCTGGCTATGATGATTGTTTTTGCTTTACTACCCGCAGGGCTTTGGCAAGCCTATAACGCGAGTATCCACGGCTATTGGTTCGTTCGCTCAGCAGAATTTATTCATAGTTCATTTATGGAAGCCATGGTGTGGGCTCGCGTACCCGGCGACATTATATTTGCGGTGGGCGCTTTTGCCCTTTGTTGGACCGTGGCGGGTATTTATCGGGCTAACTGGCCTGCAAAATAACCCATTAAAAACAGTTTATTTTAAAACCACTCAAGGCGCACCCAATGGGTGCGCCTTATTTGTTTCATAGTGCCTGCGTTGCGAGAAAAATAGAAACATACAGAAAGCGCCCTCCCTTCGTTGCTAATCAATGGCTCTTTTATAAGCAACATTGCATCAGCACAGTTATTCCTCAATAATACAGCTTAAATAAGCGGGCAACGATTCGCTTCAAGAACCCGCGTATAGATGGGCGAATAATAATTAAACTGGAGGGCGCCATGTCTGAAAATACTGACCACTACTGGGCTGAGAATGTCCGCCTAATTTTAAAGTTGTTGTTCGTCTGGTTTCTTGTCTCTTTTGTGTTTGGCATCGTATTGGTGGAACAATTAAATCTCATCGAGTTTGCGGGTTTTAAGTTAGGCTTCTGGTTTTCCCAGCAAGGCTCGATTATTTCATTCGTCATTTTGATTTTTTATTACATCAAAAAGATGGATGCGCTCGACGCTAAATATAACGTTCACGATTAGATATTATGGAATTGCAACAACTGACTTATTGGGTTGTGGGCGCTACGTTTGCGCTTTACATTGGCATTTCTATTTGGGCAAAGGCTAAAACGACCGGCGACTTTTACATCGCGGGCAAGGGCGTCCACCCCGTTGTTAATGGCATGGCTACCGCGGCGGACTGGATGTCTGCAGCCTCTTTTATCTCACTGGCTGGTTTAATTTCCTACCTCGGCTACGAAGCCGGCATGTACTTGATGGGCTGGACCGGCGGTTACGTTTTGCTCGCCATGTTGCTGGCGCCCTATTTGCGCAAGTTCGGCAAATTTACCGTGCCCGAGTTTATCAGTGATCGTTATTACTCCCGTACGGCTCGCGTAATCGCAGTGCTGTGCCTCATCTTTATTTCATTCACCTACGTGGCTGGTCAAATGCGCGGCGTAGGCATCGTGTTCTCCCGCTTTTTAGAACTGCCGATTGATCAGGGTCTCTATCTTGGTATGGGTATTGTGTTTATTTATTCCGTTATCGGCGGCATGAAAGGCATTACTTATACCCAGGTAGCACAGTACGTTGTGCTGATGTTTGCCTATTCTGTGCCGGCTATTTTTATGGCTATTCAACTCACCGGCAATCCAGTGCCTCAATTGGCGTTTGGTAGCCAGATGTCCGACGGTTCTGGCTTCTTATTAGACGCGCTAGATAAAACCCTGATAGATTTGGGCTTTAATTCCTACACCGAACCGTTTAACGATAAGTCGATGATTGATGTTATGGCGATTACGCTAGCACTCATGGTCGGTACAGCCGGATTACCGCATGTTATTGTCCGTTTCTTTACTGTGCCAAAGGTATCCGATGCGCGTAAATCTGCCGGTTGGGCGCTCATTTTTATCGCCCTGTTGTACACCACCGCGCCGGTTGTCGGTTCGCTAAGCCGTTTAAATATCATCAACAACGTAAACGGCCCTGATAAAACCGGTGTGTTATATACGGAAATACCGAGCTGGTTTCAAACCTGGGAGAAATCCGGCCTTCTAGCCTGGTTTGATCACAACGGTGATGGCAAATTACAATACGCAGCCGGCAACGCCTTTGCGGGCAATGGCAAACCCACTTTTGATGCCGACAAGCATGGCGAATTAGGCCAACGTATCACCACCAACCCGTCTGAAGGTAAAAAGGTCAATGGCGCACCCTTTGCCAATGAGATTTATATTGATCGCGATATTATGGTGCTAGCCAACCCCGAAATCGCCCAATTACCGAACTGGGTAATTGCCTTGATTGCAGCCGGTGGCGTTGCGGCGGCTTTATCTACCGCGGCGGGATTACTATTGGTTATTTCTGCCAGTATTTCGCACGATTTACTAAAAAGCACCTTTATGCACAAAATCAGCGAAAAAGCCGAGCTACGAGCCAGCCGAATAACTGCCGCGTTTGCCATTATGATAGCGGGCTACCTCGGCCTTCACCCCCCCGCGTTTGTCGCTCAGGTCGTCGCCTTTGCATTTGGTTTGGCGGCGTCTTCGTTATTCCCCGTACTGATTATGGGTATTTTCAGCAAACGCATGAACAAATACGGCGCCATCTGCGGCATGCTCACGGGGCTTGTCTTCACCATGGCTTATATCATTTACTTTAAAGGCATTTTTATTGAACCGATGGCCGCCAACATCGCCGAAAACTGGTTATTTGGTATTTCACCTGAAGGTATTGGTTCGATTGGTATGTTATTAAACTTTTCAGTCGCCTTTATCGTTTCGAGCATCACGCCACCTCCGCCACAAAGCGTACAGGACATGGTTGAGAGAATTCGTTTGCCCAATGCTGCCGCTGCTGCTCATGATCACTAACGGCCACTATGCTTAACACCGTCTGGGTAGACGCCGATGCCTGTCCAGTGGTGATTAAGGAAATGCTCTTTAGGGCGGCGGATCGCACAAAAACTCAAACCACCTTTGTCGCTAATCAGGCTATTCGGGTACCACCGTCGGCCTATATCTCTTTTTTGCGTGTAACCGCTGGTTTTGATGAGGCCGATAACGAGATCGTCAAACGACTGCAGGCGGGCGACTTGGTGATTACTGGCGACATTCCTTTAGCCGCCGACGTAATAGAAAAAGGTGGTACAGCGTTAAATCCACGCGGCGAGCTATACACGTCCGCCAATATTAAAGACCGCCTGGTTATGCGCGATTTTATGGAAACCATGCGCTCCAGTGGTTTGCAAGTGGGTGGCGGGCCACCACCTTTAAACAACACCGACAAACAGGCCTTTGCTAATCAACTCGATAAGCTGCTAACGAAGGCGGGCCGTTGACTGTATAATTGCGTTTTTTCAATGCTAAAAACAGTCATGCCTAAAGTCAGCGATTTAAAGTGTTCAATGGTCGTCGAAGTTGATGACGAACCCTATTCCGTAAAGAATATTGAAGTCCGTAATCCGTCGTCTCGTGGCGCTGCGACCTTATATAAAATACGTTTTAACCATTTAAAAACCAAACAAAAACGCGATGAATCACTGAAAGGTGATGAGTTTTTGAAGGATCTCGATTGTGAACGGGTAAAACTACAGTATTCCTATCAGGACGGTGAAGCTTATACCTTCATGAACCTTGAAAACTATGACCAATACACCTTAGATGCTGATGTTCTTGAAGACCAAATAAAATACTTTAGTGAAGGTCTGGAAGGCATCGTTGGCATTTTGCTAGATGGTGAGCTGGTGGTGGTTGAATTACCCACCACTATTAACTTACAAATTACCGACACCGCACCCGGTCTCAAGGGCGCATCTGCGACGTCGCGCACCAAACCGGCCACGCTAACAACGGGGTTAGAAATTCAAGTCCCCGAATATATCGATAACGGTGAACTCATCAAAATTAATACCAGTACCGGCAAATTCATGTCGCGCGCTTAACAGGAACGCCTAATGTCATCACCTATTGAACAACTTCGCCAGGCGCTCACTAGTCTTAAGTTCAGCGATACGATGGAGATTATCGAGGCCTTGTACGATTTCACCCCAAGTGGTTTCACTAATGGCAGTACGCGCAATGAAGCGGGTGAAAATAACGGCTCGTGCAAACTATTTGCCTTTGCCCAACTGAACGAATTTACAGAACCGCAAACGCTCGCTCTTTTTGGCGAGTTTTATCGCGACGTTCTCGCCAACCCAGATGGCGATGACCACCAAAATATTCGCAATTTTATGCAAACGGGTTGGTCGGGCATCCACTTTGATCGCCTACCCTTAACGGAAAAAAATTAACCCTTATTATGTCTAACTCGAGCTTTTCATCGTTGCCAATTTCACAGGCACAAATTAAGAATTTAGCCCACTTAGGCTATAAAAACATGACCCCCGTGCAAGAGCAATGCTTGCCGCTGGTACTCAAGGGTAAAGATATTGTTGCTCAAGCAAAAACGGGCAGCGGCAAAACGGTGGCGTTTGGCATCGGCCTATTGAATCAAGTCAACGCGAAATTTTTTAATACGCAGGCCTTAGTAATATGCCCGACGCGCGAACTGGCCGATCAAGTGGGTAAGGAAATTCGCAAGCTAGCTCGAAGCGTTCCCAATATCAAACTGGTTTTGCTTTGCGGCGGCAAACCATTTGGTCCTCAAGTAGGCTCTCTGGAACACGGCGCACACATCATTGTCGGCACGCCCGGTCGCATTCAAGACCATCTAAAAAAACGCACCTTCAAACTCGACCGACTTAAAACGCTGGTGTTAGACGAAGCGGACAGAATGTTGGATATGGGTTTTACAGATGCGGTGACCGACATCATTAATCAAACCCCAAAGACTCGACAAACCTTACTTTTCTCGGCCACTTACCCCGATGAAATCAAACAAATGTGCCGCTCTATTCAACGCGACCCGATCACCATCACGGTGCAATCTGACCAGCAACAGAACGTGATTGAACAGCTGTTTTATGAAGTAAAAAAACACGAGCGTAATAGCACCTTATTAGCTTTATTTGAACACTACAAACCAAAAACCGCGGTCGTTTTTTGCCATACCAAGGCGCAGTGCGCTGAGGTGGCGAAACTTCTACGCGGGCACAATATAGAAGCACTGGAAATTCATGGCGACCTTGACCAGCGCGAACGAGATCAGGTGCTGGTTCGTTTTTCTAATAACAGTTGTTCCGTGCTGGTCGCTACCGATGTTGCCGCACGTGGTTTAGACGTTAAATCCATCGGCATGGTGATCAATTATGAGTTACCACGTGACGCAGAAATCTACGTACATCGAATTGGCAGAACCGGACGCGCCGGTGAAGCGGGGTTGGCAATGAGCCTTTTTGCAGAAAACGAACAGCTTCGCGTTAAGGCGATTGAGAAATACCAAAACAAGCCCTGTTTGATCGACAGCCCATTATCACTGGATCGCGATAGCAGCTTCAAACTATACCCGCCGATGGTTACCATTCAAATTGACGGTGGGCGAAAAGATAAAATTCGCCCGGGTGATTTACTGGGCGCATTAACTGGCGATGCGGGTTTAAAAAGTGAACAAATCGGTAAAATTGATATATTTGACCGTTCTAGCTACGTTGCTCTGGAACAGCAGGCCGTTAGGCAAGCACTCGACTATTTAACCGACGGCAAAATAAAAGGTCGCGCCGCTAAAGCGCGTAGAGTTAAATAATCTAAGCCTAAACACAGAATTAAAAAGAAAAGCGCACCTCCCTGTGCGCTCCTAACTCCTTACCAAAAGTTTACCTATTAGGCTTTCAAGTAGACTAGTAGCATAAATCCTAAGCAGAAAGCCGCTCTACGTGACTTTCTTGACTTCTTTTTTAACCGTTTCCGTTATTTCTTTAGGCATAGCACCGTTACCTTCGCGCATTAACTTAATCACTTCTTCGTTATACGTTTTAGCCTCTTCAAATAAAACCTTACTGTTAGCGATCATTTTTTCTATAGCACCTTGAGCGCAATCAAACTGCTCAGTCATAAACGAGTTAAAACTAGAAACATCTTTAATCTCGGCAATGGCTTTCATTCTTGCTTCGGTCAACGCCATAAATTCCTTAGCCGTCAATTGTTGAGCTTCTACTGCTTTTTCAACTTGAGTTTTATTTAACTCCACCAACTTTTTAGCGGGTTGCATTAATTCTTCAATATTATTAATCATCACTTATCCCTTTTGCTTGGTTTAACCTAAGTTGCATAATAAAAGATCTTTGTGAACCTTTTATAACAATCAGAAAAAGGTTTCGTGAACCTATTGTTACGACATTAAGCCGCTACTGCTAAATAGCGCTCACGCTTTTTAGCCTTAAACTGCTGTATATCGACCATAATTAGGCCGTCGATACAGTGTCCAAAGTCCTTATCAATATTAAAGTCCAAAAATCTGACCCCGCCTTTTTCGCATAAATCTGTATATTGTTTATAAAGCGTTGGCACGGTGACGTTCATATACATTAATTGTTCTTTCATCGCCTTGAAATCAGCCTCATAATCTTTCCCGCAGATGATGTTATTAACTTCTTGCTGCAAACTGGCTTCAATCACATAAGGCGTGCGTGACACGGCCAGGGCTTCTGTATCGGTGTAATAATGTTGATAAAAACTAACGATTAACGCCTTGGCGAACTCAGGATACGTATTGCTCAAACTAACTGGGCCAAACAGATAACGAATACTCGGGTAGTGCTTAAGATAAGCACCAATACCGTACCAAAGGTGATCGAGGCTACGTTTACCCCAATACTTGGGACTGACAAAACTGCGGCCTAACTCTATGCCGTGTTCAAAATACGGTGCTACCGCGTCGAGGTCATAATTGAACAGTTGCTGACTATAAATACCTCGGCCATCCATCAGTTTTTTTACTTCCGCCAGCCGATACGCGCCGGCTATTTCCAGCTCTTGCTCATCCCATAAAACAATATGCCGATATTGGCTATCGTAGCTATCCAAATCGCGGCTTTTCCCCGTTCCTTCGCCCACTTGCCTGAAGGTTAGCTCACGTAAACGACCAATTTCATTCATCACCGCAGAATCTGGCTGGTAATCAAATAAATAGATTTTTTTATTATCTGCTGTCTCACCCAATAATTCCGCGTGTTTTAATTCATTCTTAATCACGCGACGATCTTGTGGATGAATTATGGTTTGCTCAGTTTCTAGCAAAGGCGCTTTACCTTTTGCAATACGATAAACCTGACGACGAACTAATTTAGCGATCTCTTTTTTCTCCAGCGGTAATTTTTCAATCGTTCGATAAGGAATCGGCGCACCTATCCGAAACATGATGGTTTTTGAGTTTTTGTTAAACATTTCATGCGCCAGCAACATCCCAGACAGCGGTTTATAAATCATCGAGCTGCTATAAAATAAAGAAGAATTTCTTGCCGCTGCATAAATGGGTAAAATCGGCGCGTTGGTCTTTTTCGCAAAACTTAAAAAACCACTCGACCATTTGCCATCCCTGACACCATTCGGTCTAATTCTTGATACTTCGCCAGCAGGAAAAATGATGACCGCTTCATCGTTATTCAGACAGCGAAGAATATTACTAATACTACTTTTTTGCGTGGATTTACTTAAATTATCCACCGGAAGCAACAAGCGATCTATCGCTTTAAATTCCATCAGCACATCATTGACGACAATTTTCACATCGCGCCTAACTTCACCTACCAATTTTAATAAGGCCAAACCATCTAAGGCGCCCAATGGGTGATTTGCGACAATAACCACACGCCCAGAAGCTGGGATATTCCGCCGATCTAAATGTGTAGCTGAATAGCTAAAGTTGAAATAGTCTAAGACCTGGTCAATAAAATCAAAACCTTCTAAACCCTGATGTCTGTTTAAAAATTCATTAACTTCTTGCTCGTGCATCAATTTTCTTAATAGGCCTATGGTCGGTTTTTTTACCCACTGGCTTTTGCCCTCAAAACCCGGGTACTTTTGTTGAAGGGTACTTTCTATATCCAACATCTAAATTATCTCCATGGCTTATATTAATTCAGCATGACCATTTAATATGTCGGTTAGATAACACCCTGATGATCCTTTGATGACAGCTCTGGCCCAATTTTGGCACTGACCCAGCAAGCCAATGCTGCAAACGCACATTAATCTGCTATAATCGCGCTCCTTCTTATCGTTTAATCAAACGCTGTACAAAACATTTATGTTTCAATTACTTATTGCACGTTCTCAAAGCCTAAAAAGCGATTTACTTTCTGGCTTAACCGTCGCGCTGGCACTCATACCGGAAGCCGTAGCTTTTGCCTTCGTAGCGGGCGTTGAACCACTGGTTGGCTTGTACGCGGCTTTTATGGTGGGCTTAATAACCGCCGTTATTGGTGGCCGACCGGGGATGATTTCTGGCGCGACAGGTGCGCTGGCGGTTGTTATGGTTAGCCTGGTGGCGATTCACGGCGTGGAGTACTTGTTTGCCACGGTTGTTTTAATGGGTTTTCTTCAAGTATTGGCGGGTGTTTTCCGTCTGGGAAAATTTATACGACTCGTGCCGCACCCGGTGATGCTTGGTTTTGTAAATGGCCTCGCTATTGTTATTTTTCTGGCCCAGTTACAACAATTTCAATTTTTGGACAGCGCCACTGGCGAGCTGGCCTGGTTACAGGGCAATCAAATGGCCTTGATGTTGGGCATGGTCGCTCTAACCATGGCGATCATTCATTTTCTGCCTAAACTCACCAAGGCCGTTCCTTCATCACTGGTTGCTATCCTAACGATAGTTGCTATATCGGTTGGTTTGGATGTGGATCTACGAACCGTTCAGGACGTGTTAGTTGATATGAGCGGTGACCCGTTAGCGACGATTGCAGGTGGCTTACCCCAGTTCCATTTTCCTTCTGTACCGCTAAACCTGGAAACACTTAAAATAATTTTCCCATACGCGCTTATTCTCGCCGCGATTGGCCTTATTGAATCCTTACTGACATTGTCCTTGATCGATGAAATGACCGAAACGCGCGGTCGTGGCAATAAAGAGTGCGTGGGTCAGGGTGTTGCTAATGTAGCAACTGGATTTTTCGGTGGCATGGGCGGTTGCGCGATGATCGGGCAAAGCATGATTAATATTAATTCCGGTGGTCGAGGCCGAGCTTCTGGCGCGTCAGCCGCGCTGTTTTTACTCGCCTTTATTTTGGTCGGCTCTTCATTGATCGAAATGATACCCGTTGCAGCGCTGGTTGGTGTGATGTTTATGGTCGTACTGGGTACCTTTGAATGGGCCAGCTTTCGCTTATTAGGCCGTATTCCTACTTCCGATACGCTGGTCGGCATTACCGTCGCCGTGGTCACCGTCGCATCTGATCTGGCGCTTGCCGTGGTCGTCGGGGTCATTATGTCGACACTGGTTTTTGCCTGGAAACACGCCAAAAATATGCACTTTGAGATCGAAGAAAAAGACGGCATTAAAATCTACAAACCCACCGGGCCTCTATTCTTCGCTTCTATTCATAATTTCCGCGAACACTTTGACCCGAACAATGATCCGCAGGAAGTGATTATCGATTTCGCGCGTTCACGCGTCTCAGATCATTCAGGCATTGAGGCGATTGATTCTTTGGCTGAACGCTATCTTAAGCTCGGCAAAATACTGCATTTACGCCATCTAACGCCTGAGTGCCTGTTGCTTTTGCATAAAGCCAAGGATCTGATCGAAGTAAACGTTATTGAAGACCCCAAGTACGCCATTGCTGACGACGCACTAGATTCGTAAACCGTTTATAGCGACGCTTGTACGCATTTGATAACGCCGTAATCGTATTCTTCATCTAATGCTTCGTAGATCGGCTTAATACGGCCTTTAGACTCGTCTTCTAACGATTCGATGGTGAGTACTATTTCTTGATATTCACCGTCTTCAAGCGCGAGCACCTGACGAACATCGAGTAAGCCTACCTCAATAGCATCGGCTAAATGGCCATAAACAGTGTTTACCTTGGTGTTTCGCTGCGTAGCAATTTGCTCCACACTCAAGCCATCCTGATACAGCAATAAGGTTTCGTTGACTGTCGCGCTTAAGCGGTTATTGAGCAATTCATGTAGTGGGTACTTTTCGATTTCGGCCAGAAACTGTTGGCCATAGCGATTGATTTTTTGATCGCCCACGCCCGAAATATAGCGCATATCCGCCGTCGTATTCGGCCGCTTTTTGACCATTTCTTGCAACGTCACATCGTGAAAAATTACATACGGCGGCACACCCGCTTCGTCCGCCAGCTGGATTCGTAATGCACGTAACGCCTCCCATAACGGCATGTCCTGAGGCCGCACGGGGCTTTTTGTCTTTTTCTCGACGCCGAGTTTTTCTTCTTTTAGCTGCTTTCTTAATTCCAGCGTCTGTTCGCCACGCAAAACCGGGCGACATTTTTCCGTCAGCTTCAATGAACCGTAGCTCTCAGCCTCGACGTTCAAATACCCCAAGGCGATGAGCTGTCTAAAAATAGTCCGCCATTCGGTCATTGAGAACTCTTTCCCAATACCAAAGGTACTAACTTTATCGTGCCCGTTTTGCAAAACACGCTGATCGGCCTTGCCCATTAAAATATCAATGATGTAGTTCACGCCGAAACGCTGCTCGGTGCGATAAATGGTCGATAGTGCCTTTTGCGCGGCGACGCTGCCATCCCATTTTTCTGGTGGTGAAACACAGTTATCACACGCGCCACAAGCTTGATTAGACGCTTCATCAAAATAATTCAGCAACGCTTGCCGGCGACAGGCAATTAATTCACATAGCCCAAGCATCGATTCGAGTTTATTGTGCTCCGCGCGCTTATGCAGCTCATCCGCCGTTGAGTTTTGTAAAAACTGCCGTAGCGTTAATACGTCTTGTAGGCCATACGCCATCCAGGCATTGGCTGGCTCTCCGTCACGCCCTGCACGGCCGGTTTCCTGGTAATACGCCTCGATACTTTTCGGCAGGCTCAGATGCGCGACAAAACGCACATCTGGCTTATCGATACCCATACCAAAGGCGATGGTAGCGACGATAATAACGCCGTCTTCGCGTAGAAATCGCTGTTGATTCTTTTGCCGTGTCTCTTGTGGCAAACCGGCGTGGTAGGGTAATGCGGTTCGACCTTGTTCACCCAACCACTCGGCGGTCGCCTCTACTTTTTTACGCGACAGGCAATACACGATGCCGGCGTCATTCGGGTGGTTCTCCTGTAAAAAACGCCACAACCTTTGCTTGGGATTATTGCCCTCAGAAATGGCGTAATGGATATTGGGCCGGTCAAAACTATTGATGAAAACGCGCGCGTCTTCTAGCTGTAACTGCGCGATAATCTCATCGCGCGTGCGCTGATCTGCCGTAGCGGTTAACGCAATGCGCGGAATAGCTGGGAATCGCTCGTGAAGGATTCTTAGCTTTTGATATTCGGGGCGAAAGTCATGCCCCCATTGCGACACGCAGTGCGCCTCATCAATAGCAAACAGCGCAATCTGGCAGCGTTCCAGCATCGATAACATCGCTTCATTCAGCAGCCGTTCCGGCGCTACGTAGAGTAAATCGAATTCGCCCTTCAATAGTCGCTGTTCGACTTGCCGAGCTTCTTTTATTGTCAACGTTGAATTCAGATACGCCGCTTTAATACCGAGCTGTTGAAGCGCGTCCACCTGGTCTTGCATCAGCGCGATTAACGGCGAAATGATAATCGCCGTGCCGTCGCGCAATAAAGCTGGAATTTGATAACACAAGGACTTACCGCCACCGGTTGGCATTAACACAAATGCGTCACGCCCCTCGACGAGTTCAGCAATAATCTCATCTTGCGGCTGTCGAAATTGATCGTAACCAAAGGTTGACTGTAATACGGTCTGGGCTTGATTCATGCAGAAAAATTCGTTTAAAGGGGTTAATTATCGCATAAACAGAAGAAGCCCTGAGTAGGCTGTATAATGTTGATTTTGCTCCATTGACAACGAACCCATGCTGAAACTCAACAACGTGTCCCTTCGCCGGGGCGTTCGCTTATTGTTTGAAAAAGTATCCTTTACTATCCATAACGGTCAACGGGCCGGTATCAGTGGTGCGAATGGTTGCGGTAAATCCAGCTTATTCGCCATGGTATTGGGTGAAATACAGCCCGATATCGGTGACTTTTCCATCCAGTCTGGCTTTGTTATCGCGCACGTTGCGCAAGAACTCTCGTCCACCGAACAGGCCGCGATTGAATTTGTTATCGATGGCGACACCGAACTACGCAACATTCAGGCAAAAATTTCCCTCGCTGAACAACAACACGACGGCCATCGCACAGCAGAACTGTACGCAGAACTGGAAACCATCGATGGTTATACCGCTAATTCCCGCGCGGCTATTTTATTGAGCGGTTTAGGCTTTAAACAGGCAGAGTTAAACAATCCCGTTTCAACCTTTTCTGGCGGTTGGCGAGTGCGCTTAAATCTGGCTAAGGCATTAATGTGTCGCTCGGATATGCTACTGCTCGATGAGCCGACCAATCACCTCGATCTGGACGCCGTGATTTGGCTGCAGGATTGGCTGCAAAGCTACCCGGGCACACTATTACTTATCTCTCATGATCGCGATTTTCTGGATGCCGTGGTCGGCCACGTATTACACTTCGAGCAGCAAAGCGCTAGCTTATACACGGGCAACTATTCTCAATTTGAACTCGCCAGAGCCGAACGTTTAGCTCAACAACAAGCCAGCTATGAGAAGCAGCAAAAAGAACGCGCGCATATACAACTTTATGTCGACCGCTTTAGAGCGCAAGCCACTAAAGCAAAACAGGCACAAAGCCGACTTAAAGCGCTAGAGCGAATGGAAGTGATTTCCGCCGCTCATATTGACTCACCATTTCATTTTGAATTTTTCAAGCCTGATCGCGTTTCAAATCCACTAATCAAGGTGGAAAAGGCGACCTTAGCTTATGGCGAAACGGTTATTTTAGACACCATTTCACTGTCGATAAAACCCGGTGATCGACTCGCCTTACTCGGCCCAAATGGTGCGGGTAAATCAACGCTTATCAAATTATTAGCCACGGAAAACAGCCCCACGAGCGGCTCAATCGATGCGGCAGAAAGCCTAAAAATTGGCTATTTTGCCCAGCACCAACTCGAACAGCTCGATCGTAACGCCTCGCCCTTATTGCACTTGCAAAGACTTGATAAAAAAGCAACCGAGCGCGATTTACGCAACTTTTTAGGCGGTTTCGGTTTTCACGGCGATAAAACCCTGGAAAACGTAGCGCCTTTCTCTGGCGGCGAAAAAGCGCGTCTGGTACTGGCCATCCTGGTCTATCAAAAACCCAATTTGTTGCTGCTCGATGAACCTACCAACCACCTGGATATCGAGATGCGACACGCATTGAGTTCAGCATTACAGGACTTTAGCGGCGCGATGATTATCGTATCGCACGACCGACACCTGCTACGTACCGTTACCGATCAATTTCTCTTGGTCAGCAATGGCCAAGTCTTACCGTTTGACGGCGATTTAGACGACTACGCCGACTGGGTGAAAAATCAAACTCGCGCACCGGAGTCTGTCGCCTCGCCCAGCAAAGATCAGCGTGGCAAAAAACAAAAGCAAGCCCACAGCAGGCAACAACAAAAACCATTACGCGATGCCTTAAAAAAAGCCGAGAAACAGCTTGAAAAGTTATATGCTAAGCAACAGAATTTGGAGCAACAACTCGCCGATGGAGACGTGTATAACCAAGAGAATAAAAAGCATTTGGCAGAATTAATTGAAGTCAAAAATAAACTCGATAGAGAGTTAGAAAAAACGGAAGAGACCTGGTTAGAAGCCCAGGCCGCTCTTGAGGAGGCTTAATAAATGATGCTGAAGGAACTTTTAAGCCTTCTTGCCATTGCTCTCACCTTCGTCGCGTTTGTACCATATATCCGTTCAATCCTAAATAGGAAAACCCGGCCTCACGTTTTTTCCTGGTGTATATGGAGCACCACAACGCTGATTATTTTTTTTGCTCAACTGGATGATGGAGCGGGTGTTGGCGCCTGGCCGACCGCTGTATCTGCCTGCATTACTGGCTTTGTGGCTTACCTGGCCTATAAAAATAAGGCCGACGCCAGTATAACTAAAATCGATGTGTTGTTTTTCCTAGCGGCCTTATCGTCATTGCCTTTTTGGTACCTAAGCTCTGACCCCTTATCAGCCGTCATCATCCTAACCATCATTGATACCCTCGGTTTTGCACCAACTTTCAGGAAAACCTATGTTCGTCCATTTGAAGAAGGTCGATCGTTCTTTGCGCTGATTGCCATTCGCAATGCGATCGCCATTATGGCGCTTGAGCACTTTTCAACCACCACTGTGTTATTTCCTGCCGTTATTGCCTCCTCCTGCTTGCTTTTATTAGTGTTAATTGCTTATCGTAGGCACATCTTACTTAACGCTAAAAAACTGCATGAATGAAGTAACACATAAAGACCCCTTACACGGCCTGACCTTAGAAAGCATCGTAACTGAACTTGTTAAGCATTACGGCTGGGAAAGGTTAGGCCAGCAAATTAATATTCGCTGTTTCACCGCCGATCCATCGATTAAATCCAGCCTGAAGTTTTTACGCAAAACGCCGTGGGCTAGAAAAAAGGTTGAGACCTTGTACCTTGCGACAAAAAATAGTATTTGGAATCTTTAAGCGACTCAAAATATGTTGTTCAGCACATACTTTATATTAAGTAAATTCTTCTCTAACCATTGACACTTTTTTTAAAATACTGTCTATACTCAATTAACTCAATCAGTTATAAAACAACTGATTTCATATAACGCTTTAATTTGAAGATCCTAAGAATCATGAAAAACATAAGCCTAAAGTCTAAATTTTTAATCGCCATTATTGCCGGTGTTATATCCCTTTTAATCGTCATGTTTGGCGTCCGATTGATGGGCAAAGTAACCGACTTTGCCTACTTAGAGCGCCAACATATCATTGCCATTAGTAATATAGATTTCGAGCTTGCACGCCCGACCAGCAAACGAAACCATCTATTGGAGAACGCAATAATAGCCCATGCGCAACCAAAGAAGCTTGAAAATGCAATTTTTGGTATTGAAAAACTACTTTTCCGGCTATTGGGCCAGGGATATTTATTGGACCTTGCTGCCAAAGATGTATTTGATTTGGAAGATGTCATTAACTACCTTAAGAAAATCTCATCGGCTAATTTAACCGCTCAGGAAGTGAAGCATGTGGATAAACTCATGTACGAGCCTAGAACCAATACCGAAGAATTTGGCGCAGGACTTCGCTCTGCCGCTAGCTTTGTTAAAACAGTCGTTAACCTATTAGTTTTATTAAGCCTTGGTGGAATGGTTGGCCTAATCGTTAATATGATGCGTACAACCTTGCCTCCTCTAGAACAAACCGTCTCCGTCCTGGCAAGAGTAGCAAAAGGCGACCTGACGGCGAAAGTCGAAAATATAAGTGGTGGCGAAATTGGTCAAATGCAATTGTCCACCATTGAAATGATTAAGGGCTTACGCACCATGATCGAGGGTATCACTCAAGTTGAAGACGATTTAACTGCAGCGACACGCAACGCATCTGTAGTGACCGTTCAAATGGCCAAAGGCGTTAACACGCAAAAAGCAGAAACTGAGAACCTTGTCGCCTCAATAGTCGAAATGAGCAGCGCCACCGATGCAGTTACTGCTGCCTCGTCTAACGCTGAAGCCTCAGCCGAAGAAGGAAATCAAGCGGCGGCCAGAGGCAAAGAAGTCGTTATTGATACCGTAAATTCAATCAACGAATTATCTAATGAAGTTGCATCAGCCGTTAATGCGATTAACCTTATAGAAAAAGATAGTGAAGATATTGATTCTGTGGTCAAAATGATCCAGGACATTACTGAACAAACGAACCTTTTGGCATTAAACGCTGCGATTGAAGCTGCTCGCGCGGGTGAACACGGAAGAGGCTTTGCCGTTGTCGCCGATGAAGTACGGACATTGGCTCAACGAACTCAAACGTCTACACAAGAAATACAAGCTATGATCGGTAAACTTCGCACCAGTACTCGCTCTGCTGTCGATGTTATGGATCGTAGCCATGCCAGGGCAAAAATGAGTGTTGAGAAAGCAACACAAACAAGCGAAGTGATTGAAGAAGTAGTCGTTTCAGTCTCTACAATGATAGGCCTTAATAAAAAAATCGCCTTGGCCGCCAATGAACAATCCATTGTTACTAGCAAAATCAATGCGAACACAAAAATAATTAGTGATGTCGCAGACCAAACTGCCGCAGGCGGAGAAAAGGTCTCTCAATCAAACGACCTTATAGTGGATTTATCACAGAAATTAGCCTCTATGGTTAACCAGTTCCGGCTTAAGTAGACTGCTTGAACTCTTTAACTTTAACAATATGAGCACTAGCTACTGCCGAATGGCCACGTCTGATTCACATCGCTCGAGTGGTAAAAAGGGCTAATTGGCTGTATCGATGAAGATAAAAACAGTTACCTCATAATAGAAACCATTTTATTCTGATATAGCTAACTGGGCTCAGCTTCTTTTTTCAATCCCCTGGCAAAAACAACCAGCGTGGTGCCCGCAAATGCGGCTAAGAACCAAATCCAACCGTGCAAGCTACCCGATACGACGCCGCCTATTAAGGCACCTACATTGCAGCCAAAACCAATCGTCGCGCCATAACCTAGTAGTAAGCCACCGAAGGCCGTCGCCAAAAACTCCGAAAAAGTTAAGCGCCACCTAAAGTTAAACCTTGCCGTCAATATAGCCACCGCTAACGCGCCGGCTATAATTCCTATGTTCATCACCGACGTTGCATCATCCAACAAGCCACCTGCTAATGCACGTTCTGCTGCCGGTTGCACCCAGTAGTCCCAGAAATCCAGGTCTAAACCCAGCCCTAACCACTCGCTGCCTTTTGCGCCCCACAATGGGAATGCATTAGCGACTGACCAGGGGCGTCCAGCCACTCCTACGGTAATAAAGTTCAGCACGGCCAAGGCTAGCCCACCGAGCAATAAAACCCTTCCTGAGCCTGGGCCCCATAAAGGATCAACTTTGCCATAACGCTGCTTCTCTATCGTTCTGAACAGCCAATAAAAGCCACCGGCAATTAGCGCATTGACCAACACCGCGCCCCATACACCCACATGACTGGTCCAATCAACGGGTAGAAAATTGGTTTGGTTCATCCACCAGCCATAATGGGCAGATGCCAACAACGCGCCAACAGCAAACGTCACCAATGCAATCAGCATCTTAAATTGCCCACCACCACTATTATATAACGTGCCCGAGGCACAACTGCCAACGAGTTGCATGCCGATGCCAAACATAAAAGCACCCGCTATTAGAGAGACTCCAATGGGTCGAATATAGGCAAAAACTGGTGTTCCCCATAAACTTCCTTCCGCTAACGCTGGCAAAATTAGTGCTGAAGCGACCGTCAACATGACCATTTGCGCACGTAACCAAAGACTTTTTCGTTCCGACACCATCCGTCGCCAACCATTAGAAAAGCTGAAAGTAGCATAAATTAAGACCGCGCCAAAGGCGTAACCCAGTAACAATAAAACAGCCTGACGCTGACCTGCTATTTGCAACACCAACCAGGCACTTAATGCCATCAGAGCAAATAAAGAAGCGGCTTTTATAATGACAATCGAGCGCAACGGCGAAGGCTCGCTAACGATATAACGTTCCGCAGGTGTATTTAGCTCAGCGTTCATTGCTTGTTCCAAAAAAATTGAAGATCATACAGCATCAGACTTAATGGTTCTATTAAGAGCATTATACGAACTAATCGATCTATGCAATAAATGCTTTTAATTAAGCTTATTATTCTTAAAAGGCATATGAAACTTAATTACACCCATAAATTGACTGTTTTTTATCAAAAACACGTTAATTCCTGCTGCGCACCTTTCTTATTTATTTGTAGATGAAACCTGACCAGGCTACCTGGTAAATAGTGTTCGCCGTAAGTGGCTCGATTTTACCTTAGCTTTTTATGCTTCCGGTTTATCGAGTGCATTAGAGTTATTGGCGGCTTCTTCCTCGCGGCGAACTGCCGACAGCGCTGAAGCGACTATTCCTGTCGGTACGGCGACAAAGACCAGTCCCAGGATAAGTATAATGAACGTGAACAGTCTCCCCGCCAACGTGATTGGGTACATATCCCCATAACCTACTGTGGTCAACGAAACAACCGCCCACCATAAGGCATCGAATATCGATGTGTAAACTTCCGGTTGCACCTCGTGTTCAAAGTAATAAATACCAAATGCTGCGAAATACAACAACACCAATATGGCCGATAGAATAATCACCAGTTCTTCTTTAGCTTTAACCATGGCTTTAGCAAACCGGTTCAAGGCGCGGTTGTATCGGGTGAGTTTCAACAGACGAAGAATTCGCAAGAGTCTTAATAATCTTAACGCCCTCAAATCCAAAACCAGTGCCAAATAAAATGGCAAAATTGCTATCAAGTCGACCAAGCCGTAAAAACTGAATATGTATCGCAACTTGTTTTTTGCGCTGTAGATTCGATATAAATATTCAGCAGTAAATAAAACCACGACAACCCTCTCTGACCATAGAAAAAACAAAACAGTTGAGTCACTAAGGTCGGGCAGTGTTTCAAAAGAAAAGCAAACAACAGAGTAAAGAATAAGCGAGGTAATGATCCACGTCGCAGCACGCGAATCCATATAATTTTTTGCGCCGTTATCAATCATTTAAGTCTCCATAAAAGTCGCTAATGTATAAACCGGTCCGCCTTGATCTCCCGCCAGGTCGACCAGCTCTTTTGTCCCTATTATAAACTCACGCCAAAGTGCCCCAACACCGTTACCATCAACCAATAACAAGCCACTGTAATGGCTATAGACAATCCCATGCTGAGGTAGAAATTAATACCCTGGCGCAAAAATAAGGGGAGGGACACAAACAGGGCCAAAGAAGGAAGAACCAGCCAAAAAACACTCGTCGCCAGCGTACTTACTTTTTCAACGTCTTGAGTGTCTACGTACAGCCAGAGCATCGCCAGTACTGATACTAATGGAATTGACGCTAATAGCGCACCAATAAAGGAACTCCTTTTTGCCACTTCGGAGATAACTACGATCAGGGCAACCGTTATCACAATCTTAATTAGGTAATAAATGGCTCCGTCCCCCAGTGCGTTATTGATACTTTATGATTAACCAGCGCTAGTCTACAGAAATTTCCCCTGTTTCAAGCCAGTGCGCACACTCATCGCCCAGCTCTTTTACAGCCCGTTGTTCATATTTATCGACTTCACCGGCTTGAAGAACCTCACGCCAACGCCCATTGGTACCTTTGTGAATGAACGTTTGCGCGCCACCCTCCCAAAATGCGCCACCGAGAGGTACGCTTTTTGTAGCGTGAGCTTTCATATAGTCAAAACTGCAGTGACGCAATATGTGCTCCCACTTTTTGTCATCGATTGGCGTTTCGAGGAACTCCGCAATTCGGCGAATTTCTCCAGCCATATTAGTTTTTAGATTGGCAAAGTGCACAAAGTGGACGTTGGGTAAATCTCTGATCGCCCACCAGGACCTGATGTTTTGCCAGAAAGGCCACCAGGGGTGTCCATCGTAATCGAGCCAGCCGTGGTAATACTGCGAGATTAAAGCTGGTGGCTTTTCAATCGGCGGGCCTATTCGGCCCGGCGTGTCATTTAGCGCCGCATACCACGCGTCGTTAGCCCTTGAATGGTGGTTGAACATGCTCCATAAGACATCTCGACCATCCCTGCCGATGTATAGATATTTCGCTTTTTTGGAAAAAACCAGTGCATCAACCGGTAAGTGTGTTTTAAGAAATCGTCGGTGCGTCTGTGCTTCCACCGCAGGTAGCTTTACTTCCTTCGGTGGAACTCTCAGATCCATCCAAGGCGACATCTCAGCGACATCTAACCCTTCTTCACCATTAAATAATAATTGCGAAACAATCTGTTGCATCCAGGTCGTTCCCGACTTGGCGTAAGTGGCGATTATGATATCGTCATCGCGAAACTTAAAGTCGTTCCAGATGGTTGAATCAAAGTGGTGGTTTTGAAATTCACGTAATTTTTTAGGGTATATCGTATCGTCCATGTAACACTCCTGTATTTTAGAAAAAACCAGGCCAAGTTTAAGCTAACAAAAACGCTTCGCTTAATCAGGCTGTTTTCTGTTTTTAGCCAATTCAACCATGGCTCCGCTTACCACTCGAAATGATGAACGCAGCAACATTCCAGCCAGTAACGTCGCGAGGATGATATCGGGCAAGCCCGAATCAAACAACCATACGCCCACGGCCGCCAGGATGACCGATAAGTTTGAAGCAATGTCATTTCGTGAGCACTCAAAGACAGAACTCATATTGATATCTTCGCGTCGGTGCTGCCAAAGCAGGTAGAGACACGAGGCATTACCGATTAAACTCAGCAAACTAAAAAGCCCCATCAATTCGTAGGAAGGAATCACCGGGTAAATAATTCGATGTACTACCTGAGCTATAACCAGACTTGCCGCCAGAAAAATCAGGCTCCCTTTAAATAAAGCCACTCTCGCCTTGGTAGATACTCCTTTAGACACAGCATACAGACTCAAGCCATAGGTTAGCGCATCACCCAGATTATCCAAACTATCGGAAAATAAAGCACTGGACTCAGCAATGTAAGCCGCTATAACAATGACAATAAACATCATCGCATTGATCCACAGCACCTTAATAAGGGTGCCGCGTTGCCTTTGCTGTAAAAACTCTAATGCGCAGTTATCTTCACAACAGGAACCCACTTAGTTCTCCTTTTTAGCCATATTTAAAAGGGGCTCTTTTACATCCTCCGCCATACTCTGCGCAATGACGTTTCCTTTACCTGCTTTTTTTGCCCTGTACATCAATCGATCAGCTATTTTGCTCATTTCAGCCAGCGAAAAGTTCGTCGGCTTGGCCGTGAAAACCGCACCAATACTCGCGCTTAAATCGATCACATTGCCTTTGATATTTTTAATGCTGGATATTTCTTTTATCAATTTATTCGCCATATCTTCAAGCTTCACTTTACTTCCAGCCCCGTATAAGCAAACTACAAATTCGTCTCCGCCAATTCGGCCTACAATATCGTTTTTACGAATATGCGCCGTCAGAACATCCGCCACACGGCACAAAATCAAATCTCCAATATCGTGGCCAAAATTATCATTAATGGGTTTGAAATTATCCAGGTCTATAAACATTAGCGCCAGAGATTCTTTATTTCTAATCGCGAGGTTGCGTAAGTGTTCGCTGACTTCATTGAATAAAACCCGATTAGGCAGCCCTGTTAGAGGATCATTATAGGAGGACATCTTTAACACTTCATTTTTAGCCTCGATAATAGAAGCCAAAATATAATCATTCCCGTCTATAACAACAGGCGATAAACCTATTTTAACTTGAATCTCGTCGCCACTTTTTGTCACCGCAGACAACATGCGCCCCGCGTTCATTGGGCGAGAAGAAGGCGCCGCTTTGTAATTTTTTAACGATTTTTTGTGTGATGATTGCATCCTGTTAGGCACCAGCTCGTTGACACTAAGACCGTATAATTCATCTTCACTGAAACCAAGCAGATCCTGGACTTTAAAATTTGAGAAGACGATGACTCCATCTGAATTTGTTAACACTACCCCAATAGGTAAGGTATCCAAAATTGATAGCAGGGCTTCATCGGTAAATTTAAAATTTGTCATCGTTAACTTAGTTTCTATATGACATTTTATTAACCAGTAATCCGTTTAACCAATTAACAAAATAAAGATTATTTAAAAGATTATATTTTAACCTCCCTTCAGCATTTATGCCTGAATTCTAGCACTACCCTTCCTCTTCACTGGACAATGCCGCCAATAAACTGATAAAGGCTTCTACAGACTCTTCCGCAGCAGACTCATCCAGCGTGTGATAGCCAATAGTCGGGATCTGTATCGTGGTTCCATCAACCAGACCATTTGATGCGGCTATTATTCTACCCAGTTCGGTACTACCTAATGATCGTGGCTTTTCACCTTTACTTATCAAACGTTGATTATCAGCTTCTACGTACTTATCCTTGAACAAATAACTAATGTTATTTTTTTTACACAAGCCTTCAACAAGCTGAGTCGCCTCTTTATTAAACGGCGCGTTAGCATCTTTCTCGCGCAAAACCAGTAGTTGTTTATTCGCGTCATCTAGACTGGGAAACGGGCTGGTATCAACAACAAACAGCCTGTTTGTCGAGCCACCAAATCGGCGAAACCACTCCAATAAATAGCGCCAACTTTTGCCCGCTTCTTCTTGCGCGGTAAAAAATGCCGTGCCCTGGAAGCCCAGACTAAACAGGTGCACGAGTGCAGCAGCGGTTAATACATTATCCAGTTGCGCTTCAAGTCGTCCCTGCTTTATTTTGAGTTTGTCTTTAAACGCGATAGGCGTTCCTGCTACGGCATCATTGAAGCCTTCGAGCTCAAAAATAAGGTTATTTCTATACTCACAAACGTACGATCTTTTAATAACGCCTTTCCCCCTGTATGCACCAGACCAGGGTTCATAAGCAAAAACGGGGTCCGACTGGAATCGTTCGTTCACTTTTGTCATCAACTCTTCAGAAACGGAATTATTCAACAGATCGGTGCGGTTGGCCGCGATAAAAGCGGCGAACTGAAATTCATTAGGTCCGGTACAAATAAGCCCGTGCCGATCAATGTGCGCAGAAAACATCGCGCTAAACGGTTTGTTACCCTGCGCAACCAGTAGCCCTTCGTACCATGTAACGTGCGCACCACGCTCTTCCAGTTCACGTTGCAACACTCTAAAAAAAGAATGCTCTGCACCCACCACACTAGGTTGTCGTATGAGCTCTTTTAGTAAATCAATAAATTCAGTACTTAACATGCGTGTCTCTCGTCACTATTAAGATAGGTCCAACGCGTATGACGAAAGACGTTCAGCGAAAATAGATAGCCTTTGTGGATTATGAAATACAAACTTAAGATGGGCAATCGCTTTTACTAAACGACAGCAGAAAACCATGCCAGCTCATCACTAATTATATCAACGAGATTGTAAAATATGATATTTATCGAGGCTTAAATTCTGGCTTTATTTACAACTAAAACAATAAAGCATATCCCGGTAGTTTTTAAACTCGACTAGCATATTGCTTAAGTCTGCAAGGATAAATCCCTGGCTGAAATCTAAGCCGTAACGACTAATTGAATGGGCTCATGCAAATACAGTTGAGGCATCAAATACCGGGCCGTCTACGCAGACTCGCTTCATCGCTATGCCCTCGTCGGTAGTCACTTTAACCACACAGCCGGCGCAACCGCCAACGGCGCAGGCCATATATTCTTCTAGCGATACCTGGCAAGGCAGGTCGAATTCTTTCGCCAGCGCAGCCACCGCTTTTAGCATCGGCGTGGGGCCACAGGAATATATCTCTACCTGTTGTCTCTCTTCTTTACTCAGCGACGTTAACCAGTCGCGTGCAAGCTCGGTGATATAGCCCTTATAGACCCCTTTAAAACCCTGCAAACTGGCTAAACGACTAGGAATGCCCCATTGTTCTAATAAGGGCAAACAGTCGCTAATATCGTCCGATATCGCGTCGACATTCAATTTTGAAGCTTGCCTTGCGAAAGGAAAAGGAACTTCTGAACCCATAAACACGAGCGGACGGATACCGGGGTGACGTTCTTTAATCGTTTCAGATAAGCAAATCATCGGCGGAATGCCTACGCCACCGCCCAATAATAGTGCTCTGGGGCGTTTTTCATTTAATTCAAAGGGCTTTCCTATTGGCCCCATCAGGCTAATATATTCACCTGGCTTACGCTGCGCGAGTAGCTGCGTACCTTCACCCACCGTTTTATATAAAAACTCCACCCAGCCTTCTTCCGCCGATGCGCGCATAATCGATAAAGGGCGCCGCATCAGTCGTTGTGGGTCGCACTGTAGATGGGCAAACTGACCCGCCTGAGCTGATTTTGCACATTTCGGCGCATGCACTCTCAATACGAACTGGCCTTCTTCAAAAGCCTGCTGCGAGAGGATTTCCGCCTCTTCAACGAAGATAGTGTTACGTGTGTTTTGTTGCATTATTTTTTGAAAACTACGCGGCCATTGACGATCGTGTGCGTCACCTGTCCTTTCATTTGTTGCCCTAAAAAGGGAGTGTTCAGACCTCGGCTAAGCCAGGTTTTTTCATCAACCTGCCAGGCTTTATCGGCGTCTACGATACAAATATTGGCCGCCGAATACCTTGTTAAACTACCCCTGTCTAAACCTAAAATTTTGGCCGGCCCCGTAGCCAATCGATCGACCATCTGGCTTAGCTCTAGCAAACCTTCGTCCACAAGCCTCAGCATCAGTGGTAGTACCGTTTCGAGGCCAGAAATGCCCGCTTCGGTCGAAGGGAAGGGTGCCTGTTTAGCCGCTTCTTCGTGCGGCTGATGACCTGAACTTACGCTCACAACGCCTTTTGCAACTGCTGCCCGGAGCGCATCTCTGTCTGCATAAGTTCGTAGCGGCGGAGAAGTATGATAATTCGCATCAAAGGTGCCAACATCTAACTCTGTCAGGTGTAGTTGATAGGCATGCACGTCCGCGCTGATGGCTATATGTTCAAACTTCGCACGGGTTAACATAGCTATTGCTTCAGCCGACGAAATGCCCGTTAAATGAACTCGCGCTCCGGTTTCTTGCGCTAAAACTATAATTTGCGCGATGGCAACGGTTTCAGCCGAAACTGGAATGCCGGACAAACCTAACTTGGAGCTCATAGCGCCATCGTGTACACAACCGTCGTCTTTAATCGTTACCTCTTCTGGCTTAAGCACCACGAGCAAATCATGCGAACTGGCGTATTGCAGCGCACGCCTTAGTACCTGAGCGCTTATATTGTTATTCGGCGCCTGGCTGACGGCGACACAGCCCGCTCTTTTCAGCGCATACATTTCGCTCAGTGTGCTACCTTCCAGACCTATCGTTAACGCGCCTAATGGCAATACTTCCGCGTAGCCCGCCAGTTCTGCTTTATCTAGAATTAACTGCACCACCGCCGGTGTGTCTAATACGGGCTTCGTATTAGGCAAGCAACAAACAGCCGTGTAGCCAGCCGCTACCGCCGCCCTTGTTTCACTTTTAATGCTGGCTTTTTGCTCGTAACCAGGCTCTCTTAAGCTGGCATTTAAGTCGATAAACCCCGGCATCACCAGCTTATCGGTCGCGTCTATCGTTAATTTTGCGACAAAGCCATTTGGCGACCGGCCAATACCTTGTATTTTGCCGTCACCGATATAAACGTTTTGCATGCCATCACGATCATTCGCCGGGTCTATCACGCGGCCATTTTTAATGCATATATTCACGACTGATGCCCCATTGCGTTATGGCCTAACGTGAGCCCCATCACCGCCATACGGACGGCTATACCATTGGTCACTTGTTGCAAAATCACTGAGTTGGGGCCATCGGCCACAGCTGCGTCCATTTCTACCCCACGATTTATTGGCCCAGGGTGCATAACGATGACGTCTGATTTGGCGTACGCCAGGCGCTCCTCTGTGAGCCCGAAGCATTCGAAATATTCGTGCTCGCTGGGCAATAAAGCACCGCCCATTCGTTCGCGTTGCAGGCGCAGCATAATGACAACGTCCACGTCATCCAGCCCCGTTCGTAAATCACCGTATACGTGTACGCCGAGCGAATTGGTATCGCTAGGTAAGAGGGTCTTAGGCGCAATAACCCGAACTTCTTTCGCTCCTAACGTATTCAGCGCCTGAATTTGGGAGCGCGCGACCCTTGAGTGCAAAATATCACCAATAATGGCCACCTTAAGCTGGCTAAAGTCTTGCTTTGCGCGGCGAATGGTAAACATATCCAGCATCGCCTGAGTCGGGTGCGCGTGTCGGCCGTCGCCAGCATTAATGACGCTGATATGGGGGGCAACGTGGCGGGCAATAAAGTGCGCTGCACCGCTGTCCGAGTGACGAACGATAAACATGTCTACCTGCATTGCTTCCAGGTTACGAATCGTATCGAGGATGCTTTCTCCCTTAGTCGTCGCTGAGGTAGCTATATTGAGATTGATAACGTCCGCTGATAATCGTTTTGCCGCCAGGTCAAACGTGGTGCGCGTTCGAGTGCTATTTTCGAAAAATAAATTAACGATCGTTTTGCCGCGTAGCAGAGGAACTTTTTTCACTGCTTGATCGGCAACGCCGGAAAATGACTCGGCTACATCCATGATATCGATCAGGGTGTCTTTCGATAGACCGTCGATAGTGAGAAAATGACGCAGCTTGCCCTGATCGTTTAGTTGTAAGCTGGAACTATCAGGTGCTTTGAAGGACGTGCTAGCAGAGTCTTTGCTAGGTCTCATATCAGTCAATTCCGGTTGGTTTCTAGCGCCAACGGCGCTGGTCCGGTCAATTTTACCTGTTTTTGTGCTGATAAATCCAGTTTCAAGCCAATAACATCTGCCTGCAGAGGTAATTCTCTACCCGTTCTATCGACTAACACCGCCAGCGTCACCGTGTTGGGGCGACCATAATCAAAAATTTCATTCAAGGCGGCGCGAATCGTTCGCCCAGTGTAGAGCACGTCATCCACCAAAATAATGTCTTCGTCTTCAAGCGTAGCAGGAATTTGACTGGGTTTTACCTGCGGGTTCAAGCCGATGCGGGTGAAATCGTCTCGATAAAATGAAATATCAATTTCACCGAGCGGTTTAGTCAGACCTAATCGTTGATGCAGCTTTTCAGCGACCCAAAGACCACCTGTATGCACGCCAATCATTAGCGGCTGATCAATTTTTTTATCCGCCATTTGCTGTGATAATTGAGCGGCCATGTCGTCGATAATCGCGTCTATATCGACCGATGTTACGTCTATTTCCATTCCCTAGGCACCTTGTTGTTTTGTATTAAGCCAACTTTGTAAAATAAGCTGGGCGGCTAACTGGTCCTGCACTTGCCATAATTTGGTCGCGCTCACTTTCACTTCATCAAATAGCATTTGTTTTGACTCAAACGTCGTTAAGGTTTCATCGAACAGTTCTACCGGACACTGATACCGGCCCTCAAGTTGACGTGAGAAGCGAACCATTCTCGGCGTCACTTCATTATCGCTGCCGTCTTCCTGATGGGAAATACCCACCACCATTTTTGTTGGTTGCCAGGTATTGACCAGCTTGCTGATTTCGTCCCAGCCCGTTTTCTGGTTTATCGCTTTAACCGTTGTCAGGGCATTGGCTATATTCGTTTCTGTATCGCCAACGGCTACGCCTATTTTCTTTACGCCGTAATCAAAGCCCAGGCAAACGGCCATTAGCAATGGCCCGCTTCGGTGCTCATCAAACTGATATCAACGCCTATTCTATGCGCCGCCAACTCCCAACGTAGCGCCAAGGGCTCATCAAAGATAATGTCTGTTTCAGCCACGTCGTGTAGCCAGGAGTTCCTTTGAATCTCTTCTTCTAATTGCCCCGCAGCCCAACCAGCATAGCCCAGCGCGACCAGCCATTTTTCCGGCCCTTTATCTTGCGCAATAGCTTCTAAAATATCCTTTGAACTGGTTAAGGCGAGCTCCTCATTAATTTGCATCGTAGAGTCCCAATTACCAACGGGTGAATGTAATACAAACCCACGCTCGGGTTGTACTGGGCCTCCTATAAACAACGGAATTTTGGAAACTTCTGGGCGCGCAGGGGTAACGGCTAATTGCTTAAAAATGTCGCCCATTGTCATCGTGTGTGGTTTATTTACCAGCAGGCCTAAAGCGCCATCCTCATCGTGCTGGCACAAAAAGGTAACTGACTTTGAAAAGTCATCACCCTCCATGCCGGGCATAGCAATTAAAAAGTTATTCGTTAAATACTGTTTTTTATTCATAAATAGAGTTAGTTTTTGTTGCTCGTCACCTGGTGCGCATTGAGCCTTCATTTAGAAACTGCCATGTCCGGGTGATAACTAAAATATCCACCTCTTTTTGAAGTTCAATCGGTAATGGCGAAAAAGGTGCCGATAGTTTAACAATATTGATCGCGGCGTCATCGATAATTTTATGCCCTGAGCGGCGATTGACGATAATTTTTTTTAAATTGCCGTCCGCGTATAATTCAACACTCAGCACCAGGGTGCCCGATAATTTTTTACGCCTCACTTCGCCTGGGTAGTTTAAATTGCCCACTTTTTCCACTTTTCGCTGCCACGCAGCTTCGTAACTGGCGGCTTTATATTTATGCGCATTAATAGAATTAATGTGTAACTTACGCGGCCTTCTTGAATAACTCGTGATAGCCTCACTAACCTCGGCCTGGAGCATGGCGATCTCTTCGCTCTGACGTAATAAATCGGCTGCGGTTAGCGTCTTTTTTTCATCCGGCACAGATTTGTTACCCGCTTCTATAGCGACCTTTGATTCTGCTTGCAGCAATACTTTTTGCGCCTGGGGTTTTGCTTGCTGATTTTTTTTAGCCTCGGAAATAACGGGGTCTTTAGGGCTTGGCTGGGGCGTTGATTGCTGTTGATTGACGCCTTTTTCTTCTGCTTCACCACTGCCTAACTGATTTTCCTGTGCTAAAAAATCAGCCTTATCTGGACGCTCATTTTCTGCCGATTTAACCAGTACAATTTCCAGCTTCTTGCCGACTGAAGTCGGCTTATCAACGTCAAAACCCACACCTAAAATAACCAGAGCATGCACAATACCCGCCATAAAAAAGGTCAGGCTCAGTTTATCCGCCGAAGAGATGGCTGCCGTCGTCACCGCTAAGCTATTTTGTCCTCTATACAATCCATCAATAGACCACTGATATTTAAACCGTATAGATTGTCCAGCTCCTGGACACAGGTTGGGCTGGTCACATTAATTTCAGTCACATAATCACCTATAACATCGAGTCCTACGAATAATAGGCCTTTTTCCACCAACGTTGGGCCGATTTGCTCACATAACCAGCGATCCCTGTCGCTCAGCTCTCGGCCTTCACCCGTACCGCCGGCCGCTAAATTTCCACGCGTCTCGCCTTCAGCAGGCACCCGCGCCAGAGC
>JBLIAQ010000003.1:0-32115 GCA_047634535.1 Cycloclasticus sp. | reverse complement strand
TCGTCTGCCGCAACGGTGACGTGTACGGCTGATAAAACGAAGAAAAGTCCCGTTAAAAAAAATCCGTTTATTTTATTCATAACAAATATTCCTAAAGTATGTGTTTATTTTTTTAGTAACTAGCTCATTAGACCCTAAAAGGGAGAAGTTAATTACAGTAATTACTTTTTACCTGATGAGAGGGTCTACTTAGTATAAAACGGTTAAAGAAGGCGCTTTCATTTAATCAAAGTATGCTTGTAACAGATAATATAACGCTTAACATGAACGTTCAATGGTTGTTAACGTTAATATATCTACAGCCCTTTGCTCATTAAGTGGTTAAAATTAACGACTTATATTATAGCTCAAAATGGAAAATAAAAATGAAAGCCGATAAATCTAATGCCATTCTTTCAATTCGACCTAGACGGATGCGCTCGGACGATTTTAGCCGTCGCTTGATGCGAGAAACAGCGTTGACTGTAGATGACTTGATCTATCCAATCTTCGTGATCGATGGTGAGCACCAACGTCAAGCGATAGAGTCGATGCCCGGCGTGGAACGATTAAGCATAGATTTATTACTGCAGGAGGCGAAAGAAGTTTCACGACTGGGCGTGCTAGCGATAGCGCTTTTTCCAGTGCCACTGGCGAACACAAAAACAGACGGTGCGGCTGAGGCGTGGAATCCACAAGGCTTACTACAAAGAGCGGTCAGGGCTTTAAAAAATGCATTGCCAGAGTTAGGTGTTATTACCGACGTGGCGTTAGATCCATTTACCACGCACGGCCAGGACGGTCTAATCGATGAGAAGGGCTATGTGCTAAATGATGAAACGGTTGAGGCTTTAGTTAAACAGGCCGTTTCTCACGCTCAGGCGGGTGCGGATATCGTTGCTCCTTCCGATATGATGGACGGACGGGTCGGTGCTATTCGAGAGGCGCTTGAAGTGGCGGGCTTTACGAATACAAAAATTTTGGCCTACTCTGCCAAGTACGCATCAAGTTTTTATGGTCCATTTAGAGAGGCCGTGGGGTCTGCAACGCAATTGGGGCAGGGTAATAAATACAGTTATCAGATGGATTGTGCAAACAGCGATGAAGCTCTGGTTGAAGTAGGTCTGGATATTGAAGAAGGGGCTGATATGGTGATGATTAAACCGGGCATGCCTTATTTAGATATCGTTAGACGCGTAAGCGATGAGTTTGGAATTCCGGTGTTTGCTTATCAGGTAAGTGGTGAATACGCGATGCTTAAGGCGGCGGCACAAAATGGTTGGCTGGATGAAAAGTCAACGGTACTGGAGTCGTTATTAGCGTTTAAACGAGCAGGGGCCGATGGCATATTGACGTATTTCGCTAAAGACGTTGCTGGCTGGTTGTCAGCGCGGGACAAGGGCGGTTATTGATGGATCGATATGCAGTATTAGGATTTCCTGTTGGCCACAGTATGTCGCCCTTTATTCATTTGCAGTTTGCAGAGCAAACCGCTCAGCAGCTAAGCTATGAGGCGTTAGAGGTAAAGCCAGAGGCATTTGATAAAGCTATAACCGATTTTTTTCAGTCTGGCGGTAAGGGCGTAAATTGTACCGTCCCTCTGAAAGAGTTAGCCTTTGAAAAAGCGGATCAATTAACCGAGCGCTCGAAATTCAGCGGCGCCGTTAATACGCTAAAATTAATGCAGGACGGTAGCTTGCTTGGCGATAATACCGACGGTATTGGCCTTATAACGGATTTGCTCGAGAACTTGAGCTTATCGCTACAAGGAAAACGTATACTGGTTTTAGGCGCTGGTGGTGCGGCGCGAGGGATATTGGGTCCTCTATTAGAGGCAAATCCGTCGGAGCTTTGGTTAGCCAATAGAACCATTGCAAAAGCACAGAGATTGGCAAAAATTTTTTCATCAAAAGGTCATGTTCGGATATCTAATTATGAAGAGCTGGCAGGAGAGCGGTTTGATTTAGTCATCAACGCTACCTCTTCGAGCCTAAGCGGAAGCGTTCCTCCTTTACCTAAAAGTATATTGTCGAAAAACGCGGTTTGTTACGACCTGGCTTACAGCCAACAAACAACGGCCTTTACCGCGTGGGGTAAAGAACAAGGCGCTGCCTTATCTGTTGACGGTTTAGGAATGCTTGTTGAGCAGGCGGCTCAGGCGTTTTATATATGGCGCGGTGTAATGCCTGAGACTAAAAAAGTACTCAATAAAATTAGAAGGGGTTAGTTTTGTCTCAAGTTAGTGAAGGTTTTGCTTTCTGGTGAACTTGAGTAATTCTTTAAGCGTGTTAAACGAACTATTGTCTAGTTCGCAAAAAGCAAGGCCAATACCATCGGCTTTTGTATAGGCGATATTGGCTTTTAGAACATGTTTTTTCTCTCTATTATCTTGATAGAGCGAGAATTTTATTTTCGTTTCTACACCTACCGTGAGAAGTGTATTATCTAATTCTAGGCACATCCCCCCCAATCCAAAGTCTCTCGTTGTGCAATTAATTTCTTTGCCTTCGAAAGCTATCGTGATTGGAAGCTTTAATGGAGACCTTAAGCACGATCTAAGTTCCATTCTTTTCTCCGTTAAAAAAGGTTAATTTAGCATATATTTTTTGACTTGCAAAAATTATAAATTTGGACTCGGCATCAAATGGTTTTTTTCGATATGCTGAGTGCATTTCTACGGGACTCAATGGCCTAATAACCATTAGGTAAGGGGTGTTAACACTGGTAAAACTTTAACGTTAGGCCTCGAAGGCACCCAATACTTGATCGGTCCACTGGCATGCCTCAATGTAGGCGTCTGAAATATCAGTGGCATTTGCTGGAGAGCGTTGAGCTTCGTATTCAGTGATAGTAGTTAATGTTTCGCCCATGATGCCCTGCCGTTTTAATAGTGCAGCGCTAATGTCAGAAGCTAACGACATTGTGGGGATGATTGTTTCCATTGTTGTGTCGAGCAAGGCATCTATCGTTGATAGGAGCCCCGTAAGAAAAAAGCCGCTAGTATTTGGGAGTTTGTTTTTTACGGCGATTAATTCTGCAATCTTAGCTCTTAGCAATGAGACCCTTAACAACTCAGATGGTTTGCTAGACATGTTGCGCAGCGTGATCAACGTGGCCCATTTCTTTACATTCTCTAAACCAAGCATAACGAGGGCTTGTTTGATGGACTCAATGCGCTTAGCAAAAGCAAAATGCGCAGAGTTTAAGTACTTCAGAAGCATATAAGTTGTTGTAGGGTCTTGTTCAATGGCTTTTTCCAGCTCTTCAAAAGAAATATTGACCTTGTTGATGGTGGCTATTAGCTTGACTTTAGAATTGCTACTAGCGTTGGTGGCTTTGCCTTGAATTTGCTCGGGTTTGCAAAAAAAATAACCCTGAAATAACTGGCAGCCGATATCTCGATATGCACTAAAGTCTTCATGGGTTTCTACTTTTTCGGCAAGAAAGCTTATGTTTTGCGTACGTAGTTTTTGTATAAGTGCTTTGTTTTCCTTCAAGGTGGTGGTCGTTAAATCAAATTTAATGATAGAGGCCATTTCAATTAAAGGATCCCAGTCGGGCGTATAGATAAAATCATCGAGCGCAAAAGAGAAGCCTTTTTGCTGGAGCGAGCTAATGCGTTGAATGAAGACGGGATCAGGCTTGATGTCTTCCAATAATTCTAAAATAAGCCTGTCAGCGGGCAGTGATTCGACGTGTTCGCTCATAATGTCCTCATAAGACATGTTGATAAAGGCGAATTTATCGTTAGACGCTTTATCTAGGCCTAAGTCGATGATTGAGGAGGCGAGAACTTCAGAGGTAATTGAATGAGAGCTTTCGTTTGATTGTACGTTTGGTCTATACAGAAATTCGTAACCATATACTTTTAAATCCAGGTCTAGAATGGGCTGGCGAGCAAAAGAATAATGATGCATACAGGGGTCAGGTTTATTAACAATTACAGCTAAGTATAGCTAATAATTTTTTGCTTGCCGTGAAATCCGGCCTTTTTAGTATTTGTTTTTCAGTCGGACGTAGTTTTGTGGTGAATAGTTTAAAAACAAGGCTTCTTTTTCATTGATAGAGCGTACTTTTTTGACCGGCGAACCGACGTATAAAAAGCCACTGTCCAATATTTTTCCTGGCGGCACAAGGCTGCCAGCACCAATTATCACACGGTCATTTACTACGACTCCATCCATCACGATGGCGCCCATACCAATAAGACATTGATTACCAATGGTGCAACCATGCAAGGTGACTTTATGGCCAACGGTAACGTCTTCTCCAATCGTTAGTGGGTAACCTCCAGGGTTAAAATCACTAGCGTGAGTCACGTGCAATACGCTGCCGTCCTGGATATTGGAGCGTGCGCCAATTTTAATGTAATGGATATCACCTCGGACAACGGCTAGCGGCCAAATAGAAACGTCGGGCCCCAGTTCAACATCACCAATCACGACGGCCGTTTCATGAACAAACGAAGTGGCGTGAAGGGCCGGCGTTTTAGAGTCGAAAGATTTAACGTGCATGATCGGTGTCCTGTTTTATACTCTTAGCGAGTCATTGTTAAGGGGAGAATAATTATGAGTGTAGCAGGATTTATTGTGTTGGCTGTTATCGTCGCATTGGCGGGTTATGGTGTCGCCCTGTATAACAGCCTGGTTAGCTTAAAGCATAGCGTCTCAAAAGCGTGGTCGAATATTGATGTGTTGTTAAAGCAGCGACACGACGAACTGCCCAAGCTAGTTGAAACCTGTAAACAATATATGCAGCACGAGCAGCAGACCTTAGAAAAGGTCATGCAGGCGCGTTCTGGTGTTTCAAGTGCGTTAGGTCAGGCTGATGTAGCTGCGCTAGGCCAGGCAGAAACTAAAATGCGTCAGGGGCTGATGAACCTTTTTGCAGTTGCTGAGGCGTATCCGGACCTCAAAGCGAATGAGTCTTTCCAGGGTTTACAACAACGCATCAGTCAGCTTGAAAACAATATTGCGGATCGGCGTGAGTTTTATAACGCGAGTGTTAACCTGAATAATGTACGCATCGAACAGTTCCCCGATCTTTTAATTGCCGGTTTTTTTAATTTTAAGTCGTTCGACTTGCTCGAGTTCGAAGAAGCGGCTATCAGCGACCTTAGTGTAAAAGAGCTGTTTGAATGATTGAAGGTTTTTCCCGCGTCATTTTGCAGCTGCCAAGGAATGAATTTTGGCTACTGTTTGGTGTGGTCTGCGTTTTATCGGCGATTTGTTTTTATTTCGCGTTCCGTTATTTTTGGCGTTATCGGATGATGCAGGATATGCCAACGGCGCTGTTGCGTTCGGCGGCTCAGGGCTATAACGAATTTAAAGGTAAAGCTAGCCTGTTGCCAGGCGAACCCATTATCGCGCCGCTCACAAAACTAAGCTGTGTCTGGTATGAATATTCGGTGGAGGAAAAACAGTCACAGCATGTTCGAGGGCGAAGTCGTAGCCGTTGGCGAGTATACGAAACCGGTGTCAGTGATGGCGTATTTGCCTTGCTAGGGGAAACGGGTAAAGCCATTGTCGATCCTGATGATGCGGAAGTCGTACATTCCCAGTCGGATACTTGGTACGGCAGCACGCCCTATCCGACTGCCGGCCCAGGAGGTTTTAGCTCAACCAGCGTGCCTTTCGGTAAGCGTTATCGCTACAGTGAAAAGCGTATTCACGAGAATGATCTTCTATATGTTTTAGGGCACTTTTCAACATGTAGCGAAATAGAGTTACCCAGCGAAGATGAATCTTTAGCGATACTGCTTAAGCGTTGGAAAAATAACCCAGAGGAGCTATTAATGCGCTTTGATGAAAATAAAGATAACCAGCTCGACCCAGAAGAATGGCAAAAAGCAGTCTGGCTAGCAAAGAAATTATTAGCAGAATCGGTCCCGCTTGATGTCGATAATCAGATAGATAATATGATTAAAGCCCCCACCGATAGCCGCAAGCCTTTTTTAATATCTGCGCAGGAAGAATCATTACTGATTCGTAGCTTCCAGTATAAATCGTGGGCAACCTTGTTTTTATTCTTTGCGCTTGGCACGTTGAGCGTCTGGGCGTTTAATATACGTTTTTGATATGTCTTTTATACGCTCGCATCGTAGCTCGTGGTAAATAAAACAGTATAAAAATTTGCAACCTATGACGGTATATTCAACCTTAAGACCTTGGATGGAAGCCTTAAGCGTGCGAAGATATATTTTTTTTGAATTAGTTAAAACGAATGAGCAACCCATTATTAAACGAGTTTGAACTGCCTCCTTTTTCGACCTTTAACGCTGAAGACATTGTTCCCGCTATTGACCAGTTGTTACAGGAAAGCCGCGAAAAAATAGCCGCCTTACTCGACACCGCAAAGTCCCCAAGCTGGCAAACGCTGGTGCACCCGATGGAACAAATCGATGACAGATTGAGCCGAGTCTGGTCGCCGGTAGGGCATATGAATTCAGTAATGAATAACGACAAGTGGCGCGATGCGTATTCTAGTTGTTTACCAAAACTCAGCGAATATTCGACTGAAATAGGGCAAAACAAAGCCTTATATCAAGCTTATCGCGCCATTAAAGAGGGGGCTGAGTTCGCACAGCTAGAACGAGCGCAGCAGAAAATTATTGATAACGCCCTGCGTGACTTTGAGTTGTCAGGCGTCGCTTTATCGGAGGATAAAAAGCAGCGTTATATGGACATATCCCAACAATTATCCAGCTTAAGCAATCAGTTTGAAGAAAATCTAATGGATGCGACCAACGCGTGGAGCAAGTTGATAGTCGATGGCGACGAATTAGACGGTCTGCCCGACTCAGCAATGGATTTATTACGCCAAACAGCAGAGCAAAAAGGTCAAACGGACTGGATGCTGACGCTTGAATTTCCTTGTTATATGGCGCTTATGACGTACGCAGATAATCGCCAGTTGCGTTATGAAATCCACCACGCTTTTGTGACCAGAGCGTCGGATCAGAGTATTGACGGAGCAAAGTGGGATAACGCCGACTTGATGGAGCAGATCGTCGCCCTGCGCCACGAAGAAGCGCAATTACTCGGTTTTGCGAATTATGCTGAACTATCCTTGGCGACTAAAATGGCTGAGACGCCAGCCGATGTGCTTGATTTTTTAAATCAACTGGCCGAACGTTCATTACCGATGGCTAAAGCAGACTTTGAAACCCTGAGTCGCTTTGCGCAAGAAGAGGGTCATATAGGGGAACTTGAGTCGTGGGATATCGCCTATTACACAGAAAAATTAAGCCAGCAGCGTTATCAATTCTCGCAAGAAGAAGTAAAACCATACTTCCCTGTGAACCGTGTGCTATCTGGAATGTTTACCGTGGTAGAACGGCTTTATGGGATAAAAATTGCTGAAGTTGACGGTGTAGACACGTGGCATAAAGACGTTCAGTTTTTTGAAATAACGGACGATACGGGTACACGGCGCGGTCGTTTTTACATTGATTTATACGCTCGTCCGCATAAGCGAGGCGGTGCCTGGATGGATGAATGTGCAACACGATTTAAACAGGCAAATAACACCCAGTCGCCAGTGGCTTACTTGACGTGTAATTTCACACCACCGATAGGCGACGCGCCGTCTTTATTAACGCACGGTGAGGTGGAAACCTTATTTCATGAATTTGGCCACGGCCTGCATCACATGCTGACAAAGGTCGATTATTTAAGCGTCTCTGGCATTCATGGTGTGGAGTGGGATGCGGTCGAATTACCCAGTCAATTTATGGAAAACTGGTGCTGGCAAGCGGACGTTATGCCGCTGATTTCTGCACACTATAAAACCGGGGAATCATTGCCGGATGAACTGTTTAAAAAAATGCTGGCGGCGAAAAACTTTCAATCCGGCATGCAAATGGTGAGGCAGTTAGAGTTTTCTTTATTCGATTTTCGCGTTCATCTGGAATATGACCAGCGCACTGGCGCAAAAATTTATGACATATTGCAGCAAGTTAGAAAAGACGTGAGCGTTGTTAAAACACCTAAATTCAACCGATTTCCAAATGGTTTTTCTCATATATTCGCTGGCGGTTACGGCGCCGGTTATTACAGTTACAAATGGGCCGAAGTGCTATCGAGTGATGCCTTTTCAATGTTTGAAGAAAATGGTGTGTTCGATAAAAAAACGGGCCGTTCCTTTTTGCATAATGTATTGGAAAAAGGCGGCAGTGACGATGCGTTGGCACTATTTACTGCCTTTAGGGGAAGAAAACCAAGCATTGATGCCTTATTAAAACATTCGGGCATCGCCGTTTAAATGACGCGGTTGTTGCTGTTATTGCTGATGCTCTGGCCGCTTATGGCTTATAGCGCACATATAACAGATAAATTATTAGCGGGTATGTATTCAACGCCTGATAATTCACAACAGCCTGTGCAGCTACTTCCCAGTGGTACGCCCGTTGAGTTAATAAACGAGAAAAACGGCTTTGTTCAGGTGCAATTAGTCGATGGTAAAACCGGCTGGGTAGAGAAACGTTTTTTATCAGAAGAAAAACCGGCTAAGGTAAGACTATTAGCACTGCAAAGCAAATACAGGCAATTACAGGAAAAGCTAGATAGTGCTGAGCAGCAGTTGAGTGCGCTGACAAGTCCTCAAGAGCAACAGCAAGTGAAGGCGTTGCAAACCGCTTTAGCTACTGCAGAAAAGACGATAGTGAGCCTGGAAGAAGACGTTAAGCAGCTTGCCGAGACAAAAAATAAAACCACTGGGTCAGATGATGCGGCGGCTGTACAACAATCGACTCCAAAAAGTGAGCAACAAGTTGGTGACAGTTACTGGTGGGTCGTTTTGCTGGTAGCTGCGGGTGCAATAATAACGGGCGCTTACACTGGGATACGGATACAGGACCGGCGCCAACGAAACAGGCACGGCGGATTCAGAGTCTAATCGGCAAGCCCAGGTAGATGTTTGTTAACTTATAAATGGCCGGCAATACTTAGGCCGATTTTATATAAAAATAGTGAATGCCGTCTATCCGCTCGTGGAAAAGAATTTGGTGCTTTGATTTATCAATAAACACCCCAACATCAAGGTGGACAGCGGGATCTGTCGCGATCATTTTTATCACCTCTTCGCTCTTAACGTTAGATAACAGCTGCTTTAACCTAAGCAGCGGCAGAGGGCAGTTTAAGCCTTTTACATCAAGAACTACGTCGTATTGCATATCTTAGTTTTACTATAAATGGTATTTTGTAGGCTAAATTTAGTGAGCGTTATAAGGCAAAGAATGAATTATAAAGACCTACGTGATTTTATCTCAAAACTTGAAGAGTTAGGTGAGTTAAAGCGAATTTCTGAAGAGGTAGATCCACACCTTGAAATGACCGAGATTTGTGAGCGCGTTTTGCGCCGACAAGGCCCGGCGCTATTGTTTGAAAATCCGAAAGGTTATTCAGTGCCGGTTTTGGCTAATTTGTTTGGCACACCAAAGCGGGTGGCATTGGGCATGGGGCAAGATAGTGTCGACGCCTTATCAGAAGTGGGTGAGGTGTTAGCGGCGCTAAAAGAGCCGGAGCTGCCTGAAGGCATGAAGGACGCCTGGGAAAAATTACCGGTCTACAAGCAAGTGCTAAACATGGCGCCCAGGTTAGTTAAAAAGCCAAATTGTCAGCAGGTGGTTATAGCGGGAGACGACGTAGATTTGGCAGCGTTTCCGATACAAACCTGCTGGCCGGATGATGCGGGTCCGCTGATTACTTGGCCACTGGTTATCACAAAAGGCCCCACGGCTAAACGACAAAACCTGGGTATTTATCGCCAGCAGGTGGTAGCGCGTAATAAGGTCATTATGCGTTGGTTGGCACACCGTGGTGGCGCGCTTGATTTTAAGGCATGGCAGGTTGCGCATCCCGGTGAACCATTTCCCGTTGCCGTCGCACTAGGGGCAGACCCTGCGACGATATTGGCGGCGGTAACGCCGGTTCCCGACCCGTTGTCAGAATTTGCCTTTGCAGGTTTGTTACGAGGCTCGAAGACCGAAGTCGCAACTTGCCTGACGCATGATCTGCAGGTTCCTGCTAGTGCTGAAATAGTGCTCGAAGGTTATATTTATCCTGATGAAATGTCCGCTGAAGGGCCTTTTGGAGACCATACGGGTTACTACAACGAAGTGGAACAGTTCCCGGTGTTTACCATTGAGCGAATAACGCATCGAAAAGACCCGATTTATCATTCAACCTATACCGGTAAGCCAACGGATGAGCCAGCCGTATTAGGCGTGTCGTTGAATGAGGTGTTCATACCGATTCTTAAAAAGCAATTTCCTGAAATCGTCGATTTTTATTTACCGCCAGAAGGTTGTTCTTATCGTCTGGCGATTGTCAGTATCAAGAAACAATACCCGGGTCACGCAAAACGAATCATGTTTGGCATCTGGTCGTATTTACGCCAGTTTATGTATACCAAGTTTGTGATTGTTACCGATGATGATGTCGACGTGCGGGACTGGCAGTCGGTTATTTGGGCGATAACGACGCGGATGGACCCCGCTCGAGATACCACGATGATAGAAAATACGCCGATTGATTACTTAGATTTTGCATCGCCCGTATCGGGCCTTGGTTCGAAGATGGGCCTCGATGCGACGAACAAATGGCAGGGTGAAACGAGCCGAGAGTGGGGTAAGCCGATCGTTATGGATTCAGCCGTTAAGCAAAAGGTAGATGAACTCTGGTCATCGCTGGGACTAGATTAAATTTCCACCTGCTCCAGATTTTAAAGCAACTGGATTGCGGTCGACTTATTGAGTTTAAGCGCGTCTTTATAGTAGGCATTCACTTTTTCCAGCGGCTCACCTTGCGCTTCAAGAAGTTGCCCCATTAAAAAGTAAGCCGGGCCGCTCGCTTGAATAGCGATGCTTTGTTCAAGGTAGTTTTTTGTTTTACCCCATAATTCTTTTTGTAGGCAAAGCTTGGCGAGCGCATTGAGTAGCTCGATATTTGAGGCTGAGTTTTTCAACCACTTCTCTAGTTGTTTGATTTTTTTATCGATTTCAATATCTAGCTGGCAATAGAGGGCCAATAAGCCATTGTCTGTTTGAAAGCCCAGTCCATTTCTTAGCACCTCTTCGGCGAGTTGCGTATTAGCAGTGGAGATTAAGTGAGTGGCGTAAGGTTTTATGTATTCGGCTTCTAGCTTTTGCTTGCGGTCCAAATTTTTCCAGATGCCGTCCATATCGTGCTGTTTGTTATCGGCCTTATTATTGAATAAATGGAGCAAGGTACTTTGTTCAAGTGTTTGCCAGTCTTCAATTGCTATCTTGCGATTCTTCTTAATCGCGGGTAGTAGCTCATATAAAGCGTTCCAGTCTTTTAATTGCGCGTAGGTTTTCATCAGCAAGGTTAATACAACAGGGTGCTTTGGGGTTGCTGTTTTGAGTTGTTGAAGCGTTGCTAAGGCTTGTTCAAATTGGTCGGCTGATAGTTGTAATTTTGCTCGCGTTAAGTGAATCGCGTGAATGTGTTCGGGTAGCGCTTCACCTGCTTTGAAGAGATAGTCGTCTCGGCGATCAAAGGCGCCTTGTGATTGGGCAGCGTGCGCGGCGCTTAAATAATTCAATAGAGGCGCGTCACTTTGTTGGGCGTGTTTCATCAGTAATTTTTCAGAGCGCTGCCAGTTCCCTTCGGCAGAATCAATTAAGCCCTTATTGAGCTCTTTTTTCGACCGGTTTAATTTGCGTTGGCTATTCCAGACGTCGAGGCTCTTTGGCGCGCGCTTGAGCGTTAACAAGGTGCGCAAGACAAAATAAAAGCCAATAAAAGCAATCAAGCCGAGAAATAACAAAATGGCCAACGAGGTTTCAACTGACCACGTGCCATACACAAAGAGTACGTAGCCAGGGTCGAGGTGTACCTGCTGCGCTAGTCCAGCGGCCAGAACAAGTGCCAATATGATGATAAGTATTAGTTTCATAGCGGCGCCTACTTAGTTTTTATTCAAAGCGTCGGTGGCTTCTTCAGCGGTTTTTTCGACCGCCGTAGTATCAGCTTGCGGTAACTCGGGGGCTTCTTCAATGGTTTTTTCGACCGCAGTAGTGCCGGGTTCCGGCAGTTCAGTGGCTTGCTGAGGAATGGCTAATATCGGAATATCGCGCAGCATTTTAAGGGACAAACCGATCGATGGCAGCGTGGCCTTGATCGGCGTGTTTTTGAGTTCGTTGAGCTGTTCGAGGGCCGATATAACAGAGGTATTGCTGGCGTCAAAATAGTCCTTTAGCCACTGCATCGTAATGTTAATACTGGCGCTGTATAGTTCTTCGTTTTGGTTAATCAGAGCGAGTCGCGCTGCTTCAAGTTTGAGCGCGAGATTTTTCCGAATTAACTCAACCTGTTCCGGCGTCATCAAGGCTGCCATCGGTTTGTCATGCCTGCGGACGACCACTAATTTACTGAAATTCTCCCAGGCGTCGTTGAGCGTTTGTTGGATATTTTCAGGGGTTGGAGCGGGGTCGCTTTTTCCAATTTCTGGCGCTTGCGCCGTACCCGCATGGGGTTCATTTACGGCCATTTGAGCTACCGCGGTTTCAAGCGCCAGTAGCCGAGATGAAATACCCACGATATCGGGTAACTCGGTGCTTTTAAGCGCATTGATTTCTTTTGCTAATTGTTCCCGCACGGCGAACGTCATCGGATCACCATTTTCTTTAAGCCGCTGATCTGCCGCTTGCAATGCAATGATGGCGGTTGATACGTCTCCAGCCAGCTGCAATCGCGTATTGGCCAGGCTGGCCAGATATTCGGCTTCAGCTACTAGCCACTGCCGCCTGTTTTTACCAACCTGTTTTTGTAATAAACCTATCTCTTCCGAGGTTTGCTGCTGGTTGGTTTCTAATTGTTGAGATAAGGCTGAAATCTCAGCGCCCTGGCTGTTTGTTTTAGAATGAAAGGCTTGTGATAGCTCGGCCGTACTGCTCTCAATAGAGCCGGTATTGCCAGATAGCTGGTCTATTTGCTGTTGTAGTTGGGTGTACACGATAAACCCAGCAACAGTCGCAGCAAGGACCAAAATTAAAGCAAGCCACGCGACACCCGTCCCTTTTTTTTGTTTTTGTGTGACAGGATTATTAGCTTTATTGACGGGGTTTTCAGTAGTAGCCGGCGTTTTTTTTGGCGCTGAATCGTCACTGGTTTGAACGGTCTTTTTTTGTTTATCTGTCATTACTGATATCCGTAAGAGTTAGAAATGAGTCTGCTAAAACAACAACGCATTTTATATAAAGTAGAGCCAGTTTCCATAGTATATCCTTGGCGCCTTAAATGTATATTAAAAAACTTACCGTTGGCTTGACTCGACGATGGCCGATATTAGCCCTGAGTCACTCGCTTCGGGGCTGATCAGTACCTGTTGGCAGCCTAAAGCTTTAGCGCGCTCGGCAATACGTTGGCTGAATACCACGAAGATACTCTGTTGTTTTAATTCATTTAGCCATGGCTGTAGCAGTAAAAATAAATTCTCAAGCGCCAGCTGGCTGGTGATGGTGATGTAATGAAGCGGTTGATTTGAAATGTCGCTAGAGTTCTTGGGTAAACCGCGTTTATAGACGTCAGCATGATCTACCTGCATGCCGCGTTGGCGTAATTGTTCGCTTAATAAATCTCGTCCGCCTTCGCCTTTTATGATTAAAGCACGCTTGCCCGTGAGCAGTTCGGGGAGTTGCCTTAACAGTCGTTCTGAATCGAATGGTTTGTCGGCGATAATGCTTGGGGTCAAACCAATGCTGTTGAGTGTCGCGGCAGTTTGCGGCCCAATGGCAACTACGGTGACATCTGACTGACTCCACGGTTGGTCAATCAGTTTGTCAGCGCGTAAAACGGCATTCGCACTAACGAAAATAAGGTAATCGTACTCCCCGCTCTGTTGTAATTTACGCCTGACGAAGGGTTGATCGGCGATGGCTTGAATTTCAATGGTAGGAAAACGAATGGCTTGAAAGCCTTGTCCGCCAAGACGCTGACAAAGATTAGTCGACTGATGCGCCGGCCGGGTGACTAAAACATTCGTAATAGGTTCATTCGTCTGCATGTTGGTAGAGTCTGTCTAAAATCTCTTTGGCGCCAGCCGCTAACAGGCGATTGGCTACCGTGGTGCCGATCTTCTCAGCGTCTTCTATGCGGCCTTCGAGTTGCTCTTTAATCACCAGGCTACCATCGGGTTCGGCCACCAGGCCGCTCAAGCGTAACATATCCCCTTTAATACTCGCGTAGCCAGCAATAGGCGCCTGACAGCCGCCTTTTAAGGTGAAGTTCATAGCGCGTTCGGCGCTTACTCGGGTAGCCGTTGGCACATCATGCAGGCATTCAATGAGTGCCTGTGTTGCTTGATCATCGCTGCGACACTCGATACCAATAGCGCCTTGTCCAACGGCCGCTAGCATCGTGCTGACCGGAATGGCCGTTTTAATTCGTTTTTCCAGGCCTATTCGGATTAATCCAGAGGCGGCAAGAATAATGGCGTCGTATTCGCCATCGTCCAGTTTTTTTAAGCGCGTATTAACGTTGCCGCGCAGAAACTTTATTTGTAAATCGGGGCGCATATCTAATAGCTGGCTTTGGCGTCTAAGACTAGATGTTCCTACCACTGCGCCATTGGGGAGTTGCTCAATGCTATCAAAGTTATTGGAAACAAAAGCGTCTCGTGGGTCTTCTCGGCAAAGGATAGCGCTAATTTTTAATCCTTCCGGTAGTTGAGCCGGTACGTCTTTCATTGAGTGGACGGCTATATCGGCCTCGTCATTCAGCATGCCTTGTTCGAGTTCTTTGACAAACAGCCCTTTGCCGCCGATTTTTGCCAGCGGAGTATCCAGAATTTTGTCACCCTTGGTGACCATTTTTACCAGTTCAATTTTCAGCTCGGGGTGCGAGGCGGTTAATAACTTGGCTACGTGTTCGGCTTGCCATAGAGCAAGTGGGCTGCGGCGGGTTGCGATTCTAATCAGTTGCATGGGATGACTTAAAGTGTTTAATTGCGATAATTATAGCAGCCGTTTGAGCTGTTGTTTTTGCTGCTTATGATTGTTGACGAAGAAACTTGTTTAACTCGGCGCGGTGGCGACGGCTGATGCTCAGTGTTTCATCGACGCCGTGCAGATGTAAATTAAATTGTCCTGACGGCGTTTTTGTAATGGCTTTTATGGCGAGGGTATTAACCAGCGCATTGCGATGAACGCGAAAAAATAACGAGCCGAACTCCTCTTCTAATGTTTTGAGTGATTCGTCCAGCAGTAGCGAGTCGTTAATAGTACTAGCCAGTACGTATTTATTGTCGGCTTTAAAGTAAATAATATCGCTTAGCTTGAACACTTTAAGCCCATTATGGTCGTGGGCGCATAGGTGTTGGCGCGGACGTAACAGTGATTGAGTCGCCCGCTTTAGACCTCCAGCCGAGGTATTTAGTTGGCTGATTTTAGCCAAGCTTTGCTCAAGCCGGTTTTTTTTAACAGGTTTAAGCAGGTAATCGATAGCGTTTTTGTTAAACGCTTCTAAGGCGTATTCATCATAAGCCGTGACAAATACGATATGGGTGTCTAATTTGGCCTTGAGTATTTCCGTTGCAGCTTGTAAGCCATCCATTTTCGGCATGCGTATATCGAGAAATGCGATGTGCGGCTGTAGTTTTATGCATTGTTCGAGCGCTTCCAGGCCATTAGCGGCGTCGGCGAATACCTCGTCCTTCGGATTTATTTCTTCGACTAGTCGCTTTAAACGTTGTCTCGCCAGAGCCTCATCATCTGCGATTAGAATTTTCATGCTTGGCTCGTCTGGTAGGGAAAGCTGAGTTGAGCCTGAAATACATTATCGCTTGCGCTGATCAATAGGCTACTTTGTTCGGGAAAGCAGCTTTGCATGCGTAAGCGGATATTCTCTATCGCCATATTGTTTCCCGTTCTGGCGCTGACGTGTAGTTGATCGCTAATGGGGTTTTTAATCAACAGCGTGATTTTGTCTTTTTCAATACGGCCAGAGATGTGCAGGGTGCCACCTGGTTCGCTAGCTTCTATTCCGTGATATACCGCGTTTTCAATCAGCGGCTGAATGCTTAATGGTGGTATCAGCGCGTCATCGGGAACGTCGCTAAGGTCTAAATCGATGGTCAAGCGCTCGGCTAATCGCGTTTTTTCTATATTTAAATATTGTTGGATCAAAGTTAATTCTTGCTTGAAGGGCACGAGTCGCTTTGAAGTTTGCATATTGGCCCTAAATAATTCAGCCAGGTCTTCTGTGAGAGTTTCAGCCAATGGCGGGTTAATGCGCGTTAAGCTGGCAATCGTATTCAAGCTATTGAATAAAAAATGTGGGCGGATTCGCGCTTGCAAAGCGTCAAGCCTGGCCTCAGCTTCTGCTCTGGTTTGTTTTTCCCATTCAAACTGAATATATAGAAAACGAAGCAGCACGGCACTCACGATAATGCTAATACCGGTATTCTTGAGATACACGTTTATGTGGCCTTGAGTGGGCAAAGAAAACAATTCAAGCTGCGGTAATAAATAGGTAACGAGCCAGGTAATTAAAACAGTCACGGCGTTAATACTGAGGAAAACAAAAAGGCTTATTTTAATAGGTCGCCATTGGTTTATTTGCTGTTTAAAGGCGCAAAAAATGGCGGCACAGGTATAAATGACCCATAAAATAAATAAAGAATTAAGGCTCAGGGCAGACCAGAAGTCACCCACGAGAAAAGTAGTATTTAGCGCTAATATAACGGCCAATAATTGAGCAATCAGGGTGAGATATAAAACGTTTTTTGCTCGGCAGGTATCGGGTAAAAAGTATTGCCGATTGTTCAGCGCTCTGTTGTCCATCCTGGGTACGCTCGCTTGATGTCTATTCGCTATAAATTAAGCCAATCTATATTAGCCATAAATTAAGCCAATCTTAAATGATATACTAGCCAATAATTCACTTTTATCCGTAAATCATGTCACAAGATAAGCAAAATAAACTATGGGGCGGTCGCTTTACAGAAAGCACCGATGCATTCGTTCAGGCGTTTACAGCGTCCGTCAATTTCGATCAACGCCTGGCGCGTTATGATATTCAAGGTTCGATAGCGCACGCGAAAATGCTGTCACACGTGGGTGTTTTGAGCGAACTGGAATGCGAGCAAATCATAGTGGGTTTAGGCGACGTACTAGCGAGTATAGAGGCGGGCGAATTTGTCTGGTCAATCGAGCTCGAAGACGTGCATATGAATATTGAAGCGGCTTTGACCGAACGTATTGGTATCGCGGGTAAAAAATTGCACACCGGGCGTTCGCGCAATGATCAGGTGGCGACCGATATTCGTCTTTTTCTGCGCGATCAGTTAGAACTTATTCAGTCTGAATTGGCTCGTTTGCAAACCGGCATGGTTGGCTTGGCTGAACAACACGCAGACACCATTATGCCCGGCTTTACGCACTTGCAAGTGGCTCAACCGGTTACCTTTGGTCACCATTTAATGGCCTGGTTTGAAATGCTTAAACGCGATGCTGAACGTTTTGCCGATTGCGCTAAACGCGTCAACGTTATGCCATTAGGTTCTGCGGCGTTGGCCGGCACGAGTTACCCGATTGACCGTTTGATGACCGCAGAGCTATTGGGCTTTTCGCACCCCTGCGCGAACTCGCTTGACGGTGTAAGTGACCGCGATTTTGCGATTGAGTTTTGTGCAGCATCGGCGCTATTAATGACGCATCTATCGCGTTTCTCAGAAGAGATCGTATTGTGGACGAGCGCGCAATTTAACTTTATTCACCTGCCAGACGCCTTTTGTACCGGTTCGTCGATTATGCCGCAGAAAAAAAACCCAGACGTGCCAGAATTGGTACGAGGTAAAACGGGCCGCGTGAATGGTAATTTGGTGGCATTATTAACGTTGATGAAGTCACAACCGCTGGCCTACAACAAAGACAATCAGGAAGATAAAGAACCGCTGTTTGATACCGTTGATACCGTGCGGGGCTCGCTCAGGGCGTTTGCCGATATGGTGCCGAATATAGTGCCCATTAAAGAATCGATGTTAAAAGCGGCAAAACAGGGCTTTTCAACCGCCACAGACCTGGCCGATTACTTAGTAGGCAAGGGCATTCCGTTCAGAGATGCGCACGAAGTGGTGGGTTTGGCTGTACGTTTAGGTACCGATACAGCACGCGATTTATCAGAATTGTCGCTAGATGAGCTGCAAAGCTTTTCAAAAGAAATTAGCGAAGACGTGTTTGCTGTGTTAACGCTGGAAGGTTCAGTTGCCGCGCGTAACCACGTAGGTGGCACGGCACCAGAACAGGTTCGTCTGGCGGTTGCTGAAGCAAAAGCTTTTTTAGCTGATAGAAAGTAAAACGCTGGTATTCTCCAGTGCGTTCTTCTAAGCCTTGAGTCTTGGCGGCTACGCTTTGAACGTCGGCAGCACTAATACGCGAGTGTTAGAAATTCTTGCACTTCGTCCACATGTACTGGCCGAACCAAACGAGCAACTTCCCTGCCCGACTCGAGCAAAATTAAAGTAGGCCAAAGCTTCACCTTAAACGAACGCCCCAGAGGTCTTCCTTTTCCATCAATCACTTTGATATGTGGCAGCGCGCTGCCCGACAATGCTTGCCGTACCGCAGGTGTTGCCGCTATACAGTGTCCGCACCAGTCTGTGCCGAATTCGATGACAGCAAAGCCAATCATTTCCCCCACTTCGTCTATTGTCGGGCCTTCTTCTTGATATGTAGGGTTAAAACCTTCCTGGCATGCGTTCATGGGTTTTTTACTTGTTTGATTCGGCGTTCAAAATAGTCAATCTACGGTAGTGTGACTTGATAACTTATTTATTAAGGGGGATAAAATATCCCGTTATTCTTAAATACTGTGGGCATAAAGTTCCTGTTCATACAAAAATAAAGCTCAAATATGAAATTATTTATTTCCGCGTCATAAATAATAAAACAGAGCCGAAAATTAACTATTGTTTATTTTTTTGGGTTTAACGATATGCCCTATTGCTTACCGCGCTTATATTAACTGAGTGGCCAGATGCAAAAGCATTTATAACGAGGAAAAGATAAGCCGACAAAAAAACCAATATTTTTTCTAAAATAGACAATACTTAGACTAACTTAAATAATAACTGTTTGTTACGAAAATGCTCGAGTCAATGTCAGGAGGTTGGGGTCAGGAAGCGCTTGAAGTCGCCGACTTTGGTGTGCTCGTTCTTGAAGATCGTCGAACCCAGTGGATTAATCCTTATCTTTTATCGCTACTTCAATTAAATGAAAGCGACGTAGCGGGTAGTGTTATTTCAGAAAATGATCGTTTGGCAACCCTTTTGTTGGGCTCGGATAACCCTTTTCTTCTTTCGGTTAAAAAAGATAATGAGGTGTGGCTCAGGCGTAAGCATATTAAAACAACAGGACGCGACATTTACTTTTTCTATGACTGTTCAGATTTGGTCGTCATTGGTAATGAATGCCGTCGATTACAGCACGATTTAACGGATTTGAACCCTAAAGACCCCGTCACCGGCATGATGAACTATGAGGTAATCGTGGAATTGCTTGATGGTCATATTAGTCGAAGTCGACGTTACGATAACCCCTTGTCTTTATTGCGAATTAGTTACACATTTCCTGCTCAAATGGAAGAGCCTTTATTTGCACGCTGTATAAAACGGATTGCTTTTTTTCTGAAAGATCAACTGCGTTGGGCGGACCAAATTGGCATGCTAGATAAACACACGTTTATCGTTATATTGCCTGAAACAAATTATTCATCGGCTGTCACCCTATTAAAGAAATTTAATGGCGAGCCTCATCTATCGCTTTTTTCTAAAGGTGACGGACGGCCGCTGTCTTTTTCGGTGGGTTTAACCGAGTGGTCGAAGGGGAATACGACAAAAACAATGCTACAAAATATTCGCCAGGATATTGATTTAACGATGACGGTTTAGGGCGTGATTGATCCATTAAAATCGCCACAACGGGCCCGTAGCTTAAAGAAAATTCAGCTTATTAGTGCCGAAGGGGACATTAGCAAACAAGATTTAAGAGTCGTTAAGCAGCGATTTCTAAACCTGCATAAAGTCAAAATGCAACGCGCATTAGACGCCGTTACGGATCGCCAAAAAATATTTCTAGAGCTGTTGCCCCTGCTTTTTCACGTCAACCATCCTGTTTTGCCAGGTTATGTTTCTGGTAAAACCCCCGCGGGTATCGCCGACTATACGCCGAGTAAGTTATCTATTGATAAGGCGAAGAAATTGGGTAATGGGTTTGTTTATAGCAAAAGAGCGATGCGCATTTTTGGCATAGAATCGATTTTTTTGATGGGTAGTGTTGGTAGTATTGCTTACGCAAAAGGGAGTGATATGGACTTGTGGCTTTGCCACGCGCCTACGCTGTCTTCGAAAGAAATCGAGTTATTGCAGGAAAAGGTAGCGGAAATCGAAAAATGGGCCATGACATTAGGTCTGGAAGTGCATTTTTTTCTGATCGATGCGGAAAAGTTTAAAGCTGGCGTCGCTACGCCATTATCGTCTGAAAGTAGCGGTAGTACTCAACACCATTTGCTGCTGGAAGAGTTCTATCGTACGGCGCTTTATGTCGCGGGGCGTTACCCCGTTTGGTGGTTGGTGCCGCCAGAGTTGGAAAATAATTATCAGGCGTTTGTGGATAAACTGCTTATGCAACGGTTTATTGATCGACATGACGTTATTGACTTTGGAGGCCTTGAAGCCGTGCCAGCGGAGGAGTTTTTGGGTGCTTCGCTTTGGCATTTATATAAAGCTATCGATTCACCGTATAAATCGTTATTGAAACTGATGTTGATGGAGTTATACGTCGACCAATATCCAAATTCTGACTGGTCGGCATTACGGATGAAAAAGCTGATTTATTCGGGAGAGTCTGACCCGAATAAACTCGATGCCTATTTAATTTTATACGCCGCGCTGGAAGATTATTTTGTAGAGAAAAAAGAACCCGAACGGCTCAATCTAATGCGTTACTGTTTTTTTAATAAGTTAAATGAAAATGGCCTCGTAGCGGCTAAGCGTTTAAAAAAAGATTGGCGACAGGAAGTCTTTAGTGACATGTTGAGTAGCTGGGCACCCTTACCCGATTACCTGGCAAATGCGCTAGATAATCAAGGGTGGAATATTTCGCAAGTGCTGCAGGAAAAAGAACGTTTAACTCATGAGCTGACGCATAGTTATCAGTTACTGATGAAGTTTGCAAAAGAGCGCATAGAGCACTCCAGACGTGATAATGAAGAGTTGACTTTACTGGGAAGAAAGCTAAGCGCGACGCTTGAGAAAAGGCCGGGTAAATTAGAGCGTTCAACGATAAAGAACTCACGAATTCAACAAGAAAATAAGGTGGTTTTGAAGCAGTTTTCGCCTCAAGATGGCCAGTCTGGCTGGGTCTTAAACAGGTTGGACATCAACAATCAGGAACGGCCTATTCGGCAAACGTCCAGTTTAATTGGTTTATTGGCCTGGTGTGTCGACTACGGCGTGCTTGGAGAAAAAACGAAGATTGCCCTGTATCCAGGCACCAGTGACATAAGCTCGCGTGAGGTAACTCAAACCTTACAAAGCGTGTCGGAATTTTTCACTACGCTGCCAAAAAAACCTACAGACCTTGAAGCCTACCGCTACATGCCAGCGATCACCAACGTTATGCTGGTTATTAATTCAGGCATGGACTCTATGAGCGAGTATACCGAGCAAGGTATCAATCTAATCAGCGAGCGCTCGGATGCGTTGAGTTTTGGCTCTCAACGGCGTAATTTGGTGCTGACGGTCGACGTCATGTTTCGTAACTCCTGGAATGAAATTATTGTTAGAAAATACCAAGCGATGGATGGCTTAATGGCATGTTTGTGCGAAATATTTAGCTATAAAGCCCTGGGCGCAAGGCAACAGTTACCGACGTGGGTTTGTACGAGTTTTAATTCAACACGGGCGATGAGCGTGTCGAAAAGAATCCAGCGTCTTATTGTAGATGTTGCAGTGGTATTTAAAAATTATAGCGACTCGGTATCACCGCGTCTGGTAATCCAGTCTGCTCGGTCATTTTATATCCTGCAGGTGAACGAGCGGAAAATGACCGCGGTGGAGGTAGCAGAAAAAGACTTGTTAGGTACTTTGTCAGCGCCACAACCAATATTTAGCCCCATTCGGTTCGATGGATTTAAAGAGCAGCAGGGCTTGTTACCGGTGATTTGTAAACATCATCAAGCTGGGTTGATACGCGTCTATTATCATCAAATATCAGAAGGAGTCGCTCATATTTATATTCTGGATGAAAAAGGTTCTGTTTTTTTTAAGCAGAGGTCATTTGCCAATGAGCAAACTTTGCTAAACTCCTATAAAACCTTCTTGGAAGGAACCTTGCAAAGGCGTCGTTTGATCGCATATGAGCAAGACGTCAGAGAGCTTGACCTGGAAATTGAGTGTTATCGAGCAGAAAAAATACAGCGCCAATGGGTGTTAAAAGCAGTATCGTTGAGCGATGGCTTTTCTAAAAGTGGTATGAGCGTTCGTGTGGCGAATGAAGACCAGACGGGAGAGCTGCATATTTACTGTAATGAGCAGACATTTTCGAGTCTTGAGTATGGAGAAAATATTTATACTGAGGCCGCAAACTATATTCGTAATAAAAGAAAAGCGGCTGAAGATTATCCCGTTTACATCACCGATATTGACGTGTCGCTAGAAGAGCTCGGGGCTGTGAATGGTATAGAACCACAAACCGCACACTTTCTGCAATTTATGCAAGGTATCGAAGAAAAGCTGAATGTTTAGAGCCTGGCTATTAACAGCCCAGTATTAAGAGAGAACGCTCGATAGCCAGATTTTTATATGCGCAATTTCTTTTGCGCTAACCGAATGCTCCATCGGGTAGCTGTGCCATTCAACCGTATAGCCAGACTCTTCAAGAAAGCGCCTTGACGACTCTGCCTGATCTATCGGGATAACCGGGTCGTACTGGCCGTGGCCGTAAAAAATTGAAATATCGCCGTGACCACTTTGTGTTGCATCAGGCAGAGAATCGCGCATTGGTACGTAGGTCGATAAAGCCATAATACCGGCGAGCCGATCAGGAAAACGAATGCCCACGTCGATGGCAATAACGCCACCCTGAGAAAATCCGGCGATAACGATATTTGCCGGGTCGATACCTGCGGCGATCTCATCATTAATTATTTGCGTAATAATGGTGCTCGATTGAGTGATGCCAGAGGTGTCGGCGCGGCGCATTAAATCCATTTGAGTAATGTCGTACCAGGCCGGCATAACGGCACCACCATTGACGGTCACCGGCATCGTCGGTGCGTGTGGAAAAATAAAACGAATACCTAGTTCATCCTGGATGCCTAACTCGGGCACGATAGGGGCAAAGTCGTTGCCGTCAGCGCCTAGGCCGTGAAGCCAGATAACCGAGTTGCGAACGGGCGTATTGGGATTAGAAATAATAGACGGCAGACGAGTGATAGGCATGTTTTATTGGCTGTAGGGTGGTGAAAATTGATTAGAGTATGCCAAAAAAGAGCAAACGTTTATACTGCTAATTATTGAATGAATAACAGGGTGCCGAGATGATGCGTTTTTTAAGAGTAGTGCTAATATTAAGTTTTATCGTAGTATCAACAGCTTGTGGGCAAAAAGGTAGTTTATATCTGCCGAGTGAGCGCGTAGCAAATCAACTGGGTTTGTAAATGGACCACTTTGAGTACCGTGATAATCGGCTACACGCTGAAGATGTAGCCGTTGACGCTATCGCCGAGCAATTTTCTACGCCAGCTTATATTTATTCTAGAGCAACGCTGGAGCGGCACTGGAACGCCTTTGATCAGGCATTTGAAGGGCGTCCGCATCTTATTTGTTACGCCGTTAAGGCAAATTCTAATATCGCAGTTTTAAACGTTCTGGCGCGCCTGGGTTCGGGTTTTGATATCGTCTCAGTCGGTGAGCTTGAACGCGTGTTGGTGGCCGGAGGGCAGCCTGAAAAAATAGTATTTTCTGGCGTCGGCAAACGGCCAGACGAAATTCGACGTGCGCTTGACGTGGGGATTCGATGCTTTAACGTTGAAGTGTCTACTGAGCTTGATCGTATCAATCAGATCGCTGGTGAAATGGGCCTGATTGCGCCTATATCCATTCGCGTTAATCCTGATGTAGACGCGCAAACGCACCCGTATATTTCCACTGGCTTAAAAGAAAATAAATTTGGTTTGGCTATAGACACGGCGTTTACTGAATATCTGCGTGCCAGCGAAATGCCGAATTTAAAAGTAGTCGGTTTAGATTGTCATATCGGCTCTCAATTGACCGACGTGCAACCTTTTGTGGACGCTTTAGACCGCGCACTCAGTTTGCTGCAGCGATTAAAAGAAAAGGGTGTTGAGGTTCAGCACCTAGATTTAGGCGGCGGTCTGGGTATTCGTTATCGTGACGAAACCCCGCCCGTTCCAGCAGATTACGTTAAAGCATTGAATCAAAAACTGGGTGATCTACCGTACGAGATCATTTTAGAGCCGGGTCGTGCAATCGCAGGCAACGCGGGTATTTTGGTCACCAAAGTGGAATACATTAAAGCGACCGAAGATAAAAACTTTGCCATCGTAGACGCGGCGATGAATGATTTAATGCGCCCCGCTTTGTATCAGGCTTGGCAGGAAATTATTCCTTTGAACCTGAACGCTAAAGCGCAAGCGACGCAGTACGATATCGTTGGTCCGGTGTGTGAAACAGGCGATTTTTTAGGTAAAGATAGATTGTTGGCGTTACAGGAAGGCGATTTATTAGCGATTCGCTCAGCGGGTGCGTATGGCTTTAGTATGAGTTCAAATTATAACTCGCGCCCCCGCGTGGCCGAAGTGATGGTCGATGGCGATCAGGTGCATTTAATTGGTGCTCGTCAAAGCGTGGAAAGTCAGTGGCAAAACGAATCCTTATTACCTAATGAAAACGAGGAAGTAGGTTGTTAATTAACTTCAGCAAAATGCATGGACTCGGCAACGATTTTGTCGTTATCGATGCAATTAATCAATCGATAGACTTAAGCGAAGAACAAATTAAGTGGATGGCTGATCGTCATTACGGTATTGGTTTTGATCAGCTATTGCTGGTGCGGGAAGCTCGGAGTGCTGCCGATTTTCGTTACGTCATCTATAACGCCGATGGCAGTGAAGTGTCTCAGTGTGGCAATGGTGCGCGTTGTTTTGCCTTATTTGTAAAGCAAAAGGGCCTTACGGATAAAAATAGCATTCGAGTTGAAACGGCAGCGGGTGAGCTGGTTTTAGATATTAATGAGGGCAAAATGGTGACCGTTAATATGGGTGAGCCGCGATTTTTACCAGACACTATTCCTTTGCTCAGTGAGCAGCAACAGCAGCTTTATAGCGTAGAAGTGGGGGGCGAGACGATTGAGTTTTCGGCTCTATCTATGGGTAATCCGCACGCTATTATTCAAGTCGATAACATTGAAACGGCGGCGGTAGAGTCGTTGGGTGCAGCACTCGAGAACCACGCGTTATTCCCTGAACGAGTAAACGTAGGCTTTAGTGAAATAACCGGGCCGTCGACTATTAAATTGCGCGTTTTTGAGCGCGGCGCAGGAGAAACACTGGCGTGTGGAAGTGGTGCTTGTGCGGCGGTTGTTGCGGCTATCCGGTTGGCTAAAGTCGTCTCGCCAGTTAGCGTTGAACTGCCTGGTGGTACGCTAAGCATTGATTGGCAAGGGGATGGGTATCCAGTAAAAATGACCGGTCCTGCAACATTTATTTTTGATGGTATGATTAGATTATGAGTCAGCAAGATAACGCAGAAGAAAGCAGCCCTTTAACGGCTGATCAGGTTCGTGAGTATTTGCTAGCCAGCCCAGAGTTCTTTAATCAAAACCCAGACTTACTGGAAATGATTGAAGTGAATGATGGCCGGGCTGGAGTGGTCTCGCTAACCATGCGCCAATTAGCGTTGCTGCGTGAAAAAAATGATAAATCGCAGCAGCAGCTCGAGGTTTTGTTAGCTATCGCGCGTGAAAACGACGCCTTATTTGGTCGTATGCAGAAGCTGACTACCGCGTTGATTGACGCGCGTTGCGTCGAAGACGTTTTTGCAACGCTGGACGATATGTTACGGGATTGTTTCGGTGCCGATTTTTTTGCTATTCGTATTGTCGCTGATGATGGCTATCCGGACTTCCCGATTACCGATGTCGTATGGCCACGTGATTCAGAAAAACTGGAGAGTTTTCGGCGTGTTTTAGATTCACAAAAAATTAAATGTGGGCACCCAACGCACGATCAGGCTACGCTCCTATTTGAAGAACGCGCGAGCAGTGTTCAGTCGGTGGCATTTATTCCACTGAAAATAAATAAGCAGGATGCCTTATTAGCGATTGGCAGCAAAGACGCCGACCGTTTTCAACCGGCCATGGGTAACTTGTTTCTGGCGCATCTGGGTGAGTTGGTAGCAAAACGTCTGGCTTCATTGCAACAAATAGATAAAGCTTAGCCGTGGACCAGGTCGCTGTTGATGTTTGTCAGCAGTTTTTAGAAGTGCTGAGGATCGAACGTCGATTATCCCCAAACACCATAAAAGCCTACCAGCGCGACTTGCAGCAACTTACCCTTTTTTGTGAGCAACAGGCATTAACTGATTGGTCGGAACTGACGAGTCATCAGCTTCGCCGATTCATCGCTGAGCGGCACCGTGAAGGTCTGGGCAGTCGCAGCCTGCAACGCGAATTATCCGCCTGCCGTAGCTTTTTTAACTACCTGATTAAAATCCAACGATTGCCAAATAATCCCGCCGCTGGAATCCGTGCGCCGAAATCACCAAAAGCTTTACCGCACGTATTAGACGTCGACCAGGTGAATGCGCTACTGGAAGCGGCGCCCAAGGATGCATTAGAGACGCGAGATTTAGCCATGTGGGAATTACTGTACTCCTCTGGACTACGCGTTAGTGAACTGGCCAATGTCAATTTAATGGATATGGATTTGAGAGGGCGTACCGTTCACGTGGTCAGCGGCAAGGGTCAAAAATCCAGATTATTGCCCCTGGGGCAAAAAGCAGCAGAAGCCATTCGTGCGTGGCTTCTGGAGAGGGCGAACATTGTTAAAACCGATGAAATGGCGTTATTTACTGGTAAAACAGGCCGCCGTCTCACTACTAGAAGTATCCAGCTACGGCTAGAGCGCTGGAGAAAACGTCAGGGTTTGCAGGGGCGTTTATACCCGCATATGTTAAGACACTCGTTCGCCAGTCATATGCTGGAATCTAGTAGAGATTTACGCGCCGTGCAGGAGCTGTTGGGCCACAGTAATATTGCTACCACGCAGGTTTATACGCACCTGGATTTTCAGCACCTCGCTTCAGTGTACGATCAGGCGCACCCAAGGGCTAGGCAAAAAAAGAAGCCCTAATCCGGTCGTGGTAATTTGTCGCTTGATACAGGCTTGGAAAAATCCTCATCGTCGCTAGACCAGCCGAATAAGCGGCCTAAGAATTTAAATACGCGTTTAATACCGCGCCATAATTTGGGTAAAGCCCAAACCATCAGTAAAATAAATAGGACGATAGCGACTATAAAAAAGGCGGGGTGCTGAATAGATGCCCATACGCCGGCAAAAACGGCAATATCTTCAGCGATAGAGGCGGTCCAGTTGGTAAAAGGTTCAGGCGAGGTGTTGATGAGGACGCGAGTGCCCGCCTTAGTGGCGTGCGTTGCAGCGGCTAAACTACCGCCCACCAGCGCTGCGGCAATTTCTGCGGCTGGTCCTATATCGCCAATAGCACCAGCGGCTAACATTGCGCCAGCGGGGATGCGAATAAAGGTATGCAAGGTATCCCATGCGGTATCAACCCCAGGCACTTTGTCAGCAAAAAACTCAATGACGTACATAAGGCCGGCGGCCGTCATGACCAATGGATCGGCGACAATCATCAGGTCGGGAGGTAAGTCTATTTGCCCATTGTGAGCGAGTAAACCAATCATTAGTAAAGTCGCGTATAAATTAATTCCGCTACCCCAGGCTGCGCCCATGCTAAGAGCAAGCGTTTGAGAAATCTGATTTAATTCATCCACGGTAAGCACTCCCTGTTTTTAATCAGCATAAAGAATATCATAAGTAGTATGAATAGTGCCTAAACGAGTTAGGCGAGCACGCTAAGGCGTGATTATTGTGTAAAATGTCAGGTCTTGATTCAAAGAGAGAGGTAACCGTGGATTTTAGAGGAACGACAATTGTTTCAGTACGGCGTGGTAATAGCGTTGTGATTGGTGGTGATGGCCAGGTAACGCTTGGTAATACCATTATGAAAGGCAATGCAAGAAAGGTTCGCAGACTGGGTAGTGGTAATGTGATAGCGGGTTTCGCAGGGGCAACGGCGGACGCTTTTACCTTGTTTGAACGTTTCGAAGGCATGCTCGAAAAGCACCATGGCAACTTAACGCGCGCGGCGGTAGAAATGGCGAAAGATTGGCGCACGGATCGTATGCTGCGTAAGTTAGAAGCCTTATTGGCCATTGCAGATAGCAAAGATTCCTTAATCATTTCCGGTAACGGCGATGTCATTCAACCGGAGCAAGACCTTATAGCCATAGGTTCTGGCGGGCCTTTTGCTCAATCCGCAGCGCGAGCCTTATTGGAGAATACTGATTTAACTGCGCGTGAAATAGTCGAAAAGTCTCTCGGCATCGCTGGCGATATTTGTATCTACACCAACCACAATCAAACGATTGAAGAGTTAACGTCCGAGGAACAAAAGTAATATGAGCGAAATGACACCGAAAGAAATCGTACACGAGCTCGACAAGCATATCGTTGGACAGAATGCCGCGAAAAGAGCCGTCGCCATCGCGTTAAGAAACCGCTGGAGGCGCTCGCAAGTAAATGAGAGTCTGCGCAGCGAAATCACGCCAAAAAATATTTTACTGATAGGTCCAACAGGCGTCGGCAAAACAGAAATCGCGCGTCGCCTGGCGCGGCTAGCAAAAGCCCCTTTTATAAAAGTGGAGGCGACTAAATTTACCGAAGTTGGTTATGTTGGTCGCGATGTTGACTCTATTATACGCGATCTTGCAGATATCGCCGTTAAAATGACGCGTGAAGTCGAAGTTGAAAAAGTTAAGCGTAAAGCTGAAGACGCGGCGGAAGAAAAAATTCTCGACATTTTATTGCCGCGTGCTCAAAGCGTCAGTCAGGAAGAGAGCGCCGGTGATGCTACGCGGCAAAAATTCCGTAAGAAATTACGCGAAGGCGATTTGGACGATAAAGAAATTGAAATAGAAGTGAATGCGCCGAGTGTCGGGGTTGAAATTATGGCGCCCCCCGGTATGGAAGAAATGACCAATCAGTTGCAGGGGATGTTCCAGAACATTTCTGGCAGCAAAAAGAATAAGCGCAAAATGAGCATCAAAAATGCGCTGCTGGCATTAACCGAAGATGAAGCTGGAAAACTGATTAACGAAGAAGAGTTGAAGCAAAAGGCGATAGAAAACCTCGAGCAAACAGGTATTGTTTTTCTTGATGAATTAGATAAAGTTTGTAAGCGCGGTGATAGTGGTGGTGCCGATGTATCAAGAGATGGCGTGCAGCGCGATTTGTTGCCCTTAGTAGAGGGCTGCACCGTGACGACTAAATATGGTTCGGTAAAAACAGATCATATTTTATTTATCGCCTCAGGCGCATTTCACGTCGCTAAACCGTCTGATTTAATTCCTGAGCTTCAGGGGCGCTTCCCCATTCGAGTCGAGTTGGATGCGTTGGTAGCGGCCGATTTTGTTCGTATTCTGACCGAGCCAGATGCGTCATTAACGGAGCAATATGTCGCCTTATTGGCAACCGAAAACGTCAATTTAACATTTACCGATGACGGTATTGCCCGTATCGCTGAAATGGCGTGGCAAGTGAATGAAGGTACCGAAAATATAGGTGCTCGTCGATTACACACCATTTTGGAGCGTTTACTCGATGAGATTTCATTCAAAGCGCCTGCCGGCACTGAATTGAATGAAGTGATTGATGCCACCTACGTTGACAAACAACTCGCCGCGCTCACCTCAAATGAAGATTTATCACGTTATATTTTATAGGTAAAAAATGCTATCGATAACAGATTTGGCCTTAGACCAACAAAGCAGAACCCTGTCGCTGAGTTTTGACGATGGCAGCACAACGGAGCTGAGTTGTGAATACTTGCGCGTGCATTCGCCTTCAGCGGAAGTGCGAGGCCACGGCCCTGGGCAAGAAGTGCTGCAAACGGGTAAAGAAATGGTCAATATTGATGCAATAGAACCGGTGGGTAATTACGCGGTTCGGTTGGTGTTTAGTGACGGTCATGACACGGGGCTTTACGCGTGGAATTTTTTGATCGAATTGGCGACCAATAAAGACGATAATTGGCAAAAGTATTTAGCCAGACTAGAAGCGGCGGGCCACCAACGAAACGCTTAAGTGGGTCGTTGATTAGAGGGCAAAAATCGGAGAAAGGTTTGCATGGTAGATAAAACGACAACGCATTTTGGTTTTAAAGACGTTCCGGTAGAAGAAAAAGTCGGCAAAGTTCGCGACGTTTTCGACTCCGTTGCGCCATCGTACGACATTATGAATGACCTTATGTCGATGGGTATTCATCGGCTTTGGAAGCGCTTTACCGTTGAAATTGCGAATGTAAAACCGGGTCATGTGGTATTAGATTTGGCGGGCGGTACGGGTGATTTGTCGGCCTTATTTGCCAAACGCGTTGGCCCAACGGGCAAGGTCGTATTGGCTGATATTAATGAAGCGATGTTGCGCGTGGGTCGTGACCGTATGATCGACAAAGGGCACATCAACACGATTACTTATAATCTAGCGAATGCTGAATGCTTGCCGTACGCCTCGAATCAATTTGACCGCGTTTGTATTGGCTTTGGTTTAAGAAACGTCACCGATAAAGATGCAGCCCTGCGCTCGATGTTTGACGTGCTCAAACCCGGTGGTCGCGTATTGATTCTGGAATTTTCAAAGCCGACTAACCCGGTGTTGGATAAGATTTACGACTTTTACTCTTTCAAGTTATTACCCAAAATAGGTGAACTAATCGCCAAAGACGCCGATAGCTATCAATATCTGGCAGAGTCCATTCGCATGCACCCGGATCAGGAGACCCTCAAGGGTATGATGGAAGACGCGGGCTTTGAACGTTGCCAGGTGAATAATCTAAGCGGTGGCATCGTGGCGGTTCATACGGGTTACAAGCTTTAATTCGAGATGTCTGTGATGTCGCCTTTGGTCAAGCCTCTGCAAATAGCGATTAATCGTTATCTGAACTACGACCCAGAAGTACCAAAGCAACTGGCAAAAATGCAAGGCAAGGTCGTGGAGCTGCACTTTCGTGCGCTGGAACTGAGTTTGTACCTTATTATCAGTGCTGATGGTTTGGATATTCGTGATGAATTCATAGAACAGGTCGACACTAAAATCTCAGGCTCTCCAATAGCGTTAGCGATGATGGGGCTGCAAGCATCATCGGTTAGCAGCCTTTTTTCGGGCGAAGTAAGCATAGAAGGCGATACTGAATTGGGTAATCAATTTCAGCGATTTTTAGAGAATATCGAGGTCGATTGGGAAGAGCCTTTATCTCAAATAACGGGTGATGTGATAGCCAATCAAGTAGCTGGCTTTGCGCGCAACTTTTCGGGCTGGCTGCAGGAAACGTCTAAAACGAATGCGCTAAATGCATCAGAATATTTTCGTGAAGAACAAAACATGTTGCCATCTCGGTTTGAGGTAGAGCGGTTCAAAGCCGACGTAGATACACTTCGTTTAGCAACCGATCGATTAGAAGCAAAAATCAAGCGGCTCATCTTGAGCAAGCAAATAGAGGCGAACGGGCCGAACGAGGAAACAGCGTGATCAACCCTGCAACGGCTTTTAGACTGATTCGTATTCAGCGCGTGTTATTGCGCTATGGCCTGGATGAGTTTGTTTTTAAATTACACCTGTTTCGCCCTCTGCGGTATTTGACTTATCTTTCGCCCAGCTATTGGCTTGGCAGACGTAATGGGCCACGTGGTGAGCGAATTCGCAAAGCGTTGGAAGACCTGGGTCCTATTTTTGTTAAATTTGGCCAAATACTCTCAACGCGTCAGGACTTACTGCCCGCCGATATTGGTGAGGA
>JBLIAQ010000002.1:0-33989 GCA_047634535.1 Cycloclasticus sp. | reverse complement strand
ACTAACAGTAACCAACAAACCCCTGTTATAAGCCCTGCACCGATCAAATTAAGAATAAACCCTTCCCTAGCCATTTGTTGAGTGGCGATCTGCCCGCTGCTAAATACAACGGTATTGGGTGCGGTGGCGACCGGCAGCATAAAGGCGCAACTGGCGCTTAATGTGGCTGGCACCATGAGTAAAATGGGGTCTATATCGGCGTTGATGGCTGTGGCGGCTAGTATGGGCATTAGCATGGCGGTTGTAGCGGTGTTGCTGGTGGCTTCGGTCATAAAGGTGACGCTGAGCGCGATGACCAGCATCATGCCGATAATGCTAAACGAGGTAACGGCAGAGAGTTGTTCGCCCAGTTGAGTGCTAAGGCCAGATGCGACGAAGGCTTTGGCGAGGCAAATACCGCCACTGAAAAGAAGCAGTATGCCCCAGGGAATTTTTTGCGCGGTTTTCCAGTCCAGTAGTTTTTTTTGTTTTCCATTGGGAATGATAAACAACGCAACAACGCCTAATAAGGCGACGGATGCATCATTAGCCTGAGGAAGGCCAAGCCAGCCGCTCCATCCGCCAAACGGTTCCTGACGAGTAATCCATAAAGACGCAGTAATGGCGAAAACGATGGTGACGCGAATTTCGTGAGTTGTCCATTGCCCTACTTTGGGCAGGTGCAAGTGACCGCTATCGGTGAGCTTTCGAGTTAACCAAAGCCATATAATCGGTAAAAAGAGGAGAACCACGGGCAACGCCCAGGACATCCACTTAACAAAACCAATTTGTAGGCCAGTATTTTCCTGATATACCTGCATAAAAATAAGATTGGGAGGTGTGCCGATGGGTGTGCTGAGTCCCCCCACACTGGCTGCATAGGCAAGGCCGAGTAATAGTGGTAGAGCGAGTTTTTTATCATCGCTGCTGTCGATAACGGCCAGCGCTACGGGTAGTAGCATTAAGGTGGCGGCGGTATTGGAAATCCACATGCTAAGCGTTGCAGCGGCGACCATAAAGCCTAAAACAAGGCGTTTTGGATTGTCGTTACCAAACCAGTGCACCATGGTGAGGGCTAGTCGACGGTGTGCGCCACAATGGGAGATAGCGGTGGAGAGTAAAAATCCACCTAATAATAACAAAATGAGTGGATTGCCATAAGCAGTGGCAATCTGGTCGGCTGTTAAGACGCCAGTTAAGGGAAAAATGGCGATAGGCAATAAAGACGTGACAGGAATGGGAACGGGCTCTAAGATCCACCAGCTAACACACCAGATCGCGACGGCGGCAGTGATGCAAAGAGCAGTGCTTTGACCACCCATTTGCAGCCAGACAAATAAAAGTGTGGCTAGAAAAGGCCCAAGAAATAGACTAGCTTTATGAAGTGTTGAGTTTTTTATCAAAATTTGACAACAAAGTTTACCAGTCCCAGTAGTTGGTTATTCTCTGTCTTATTGGCGAATAAAGGAAGCCCGTTACCGTCATATATATCGTATTTCAATTCTGAGATGATGTTTAGGTAGGGGTTTATTTGCCAGTCTATATTGGCTGTAAATGCATAAGTATTGCCTGGCGAACCAGTAAATAGAACATTAGCGCCCTTCTTATCGTTAACCCATTCAGCTCGGGTGTTGAGAAAAACATCGGGTTGAAGCTGATAACGGAACGCGGCAAACGCACCATACCATTTCGCATCTTCAGTAATAAATTGTGAGCCGGCAGGTATATCACCACCTTCTTGTGAGCCATAGAAAAACTCGGCGATAGACTCAAGTTTTGGTGAAAACTGGTGCATTAACGTTATATTGCCAGCAAAACGGTTAAGCTTTTTGCCGCTGCTGCTTAGGGCGAAAAATTGTGAGCCGCCTTTGGCGGGAGCTTCGCCAAAATCATCTTCACCGTTACCAAACATCAACTCGATATCAATGCCTGAAACCATATCGGGCGTTCGATAACGTAATCCTGCCAAATAAGCCAAACTTCCGTTGCGGTTGTCGAAATTATTCCAACCCGTTGTTACACCACCTTCGATGCTTAATGGGCCGAAACTCGCGGCAGTCGGAACTTTGATGGTCACTAAGCCGCCGACGTGTTTGACCGGGGAGTAAAGCAGTTCGTAAGAAGAGCTCGCAAACCACCTGGGTGGCGCGAAGGGGTAGCCGATTTCTCTGGCTAAAGGTGACATAAAGCTACCTAGCATAATGTTCATGCCATCAAAATAAGGCAGATAAATGTCGACGTACCATTGCGGGATGGAGAGCTTTTCGTCCTTACCGTCATCAAAATCAAAATCATCAAAACCACTGATGCGTAGGAATTGTGAATCAGTACCATAGACGGCTAACAGGTTAAAACCAATATCGATGGTTTCACTTTTTGGTGCAGGGGTTGGAGTAATTCGACTGAGTAGATTGTGTTTGGGGCTAAATTTTGTGCTCGGCAAGCAACCGTCTCCTTTGCAGAACATCAATGCGAGCTGATTTAAGTGCAGCCCTTCGTCGGTGGACAGCGCTCCATTAGGCAAAACGCCATCGCTGCTGTCATCGTTAAATACCAGAGTACTACTGGCCCAGCCAATCAGCGCGAGTTCGTTGTCTTTTAGTGCGTTGCCAAAAAGCTCATCGGCTAAAGACCCCGGTGCATAAAAAGTGTCATTCGAATGGGCAAGGGGGGTAAATGAACTGCTTAATATGAACAGCACGAATAGTCTTTTAATCATTAGGCTTAATAGGTTTATATTTAATTGTTGCTAGTTTAGGTATTGAGTTTAATTTTATAAATAGCAATAATAAGAAAACATTGTTCACCAAATAAGAATTATTACCTTATGGGTTTATTAGAAGACATGTCCGTTTTTATTCGCATCGTGGATGCGGGTGGTATTGGCAAGGCGGCAGAACAAATGGGTATGGCAAATTCAGCGATTAGCCGTCGTCTCTCTGAGCTAGAAAGCCGTTTAGGCACGACACTAATTAATAGAACAACGCGGACGTATAGCTTAACCGAGGCAGGAGTTCGATATTATGATCGGGCTGTTAAGGTGGTTGATGACGTGACCGAACTAAATGGTGTGATGACCGCATCAACGACACAATTGACGGGCACGATTAATTTAGCAGCACCACTTTCGTTTGGATTGGCCCATTTGGCTCCAGCGCTGGATCTTTTTATTAAAGAGCACGATCAGCTAAAGCTGAATATTGATTTTTCCGACAGACAGGTAGATGTCATTAACGAGGGCATTGATTTAGCATTTAGAATTGCCGAAACCATGGAGCCATCCAATCTGGTCGCGCGTAAGATTACGGCCATTAATAGAACGCTCTGTGCAAGTCCCACGTACCTTGAGCGTTATGGTGTACCGAAAATTCCGCAAGACTTAAAGCACCATCAATTATTGGGCTACAGTATAAAAGGTTCATCCATTGGGCAGTTAAGGGATAAAAAAGGCAACTTATATAAGATAAACGGACAAATTAAATTAATCGCGAATAATGGCATCTTTTTAAAAGATATGGCCGTTGCTGGACATGGCATATCGGGCGAGCCGCACTTTATTACCTGGGAGGCCATCCAGTCAGGCGCCCTGGTACCCATTTTGACCGAGTATGAACTATTAGGCTCGTACGCTTATGCGGTTTATCCTAAGACGCGTTATATCACGCAACGGACAAGACGTCTGGTCGACTTTTTGGTAGATTATTTTGGCGAAACGCCTTATTGGGACAAAGTAAGCTGAGGTTTTCTGACTATTTTTTAACAGCAGATCGTTTACCTTTCAACGGTTTGTAACCCTGCGATGTATGCTTAGTTACGAACTTTTTGGCGTTTGAACGCGAGCCGTTTTTTCCGAAGTTCGGAGTGCTGGGAATAAGGCAATTTGGCCCCTCACCAATCAGGTTCTTTTTGCCCATTTTTAGCAGTAAGTCTTTAATAATTTTCCAGTTTTTGGGGTCGTGATAACGCAGCAAGGCCTTATGCAATTGCCTTTGTTGCAGGCTTTTAACGGTATTTATTTTTTCGCTCTTATAACTCAGCCCTTGAAGTGGGTTGCGCCCCGTATGGTACATGGTGGTGGCCGTGGCCATCGGCGAGGGGTAAAAGGTTTGTACCTGGTCGGCCTGAAAGTTATTAGTTTTTAGCCAGGAAGCGAGGTTCACCATATCCTCGTCTTCAGTACCGGGGTGCGCGGCAATAAAGTACGGAATGAGGTACTGTTTTTTACCCGCTTTTTTGCTGAACTTATCGAACATTTCTTTAAAGCGATCATACGAGCCAATGCCGGGTTTCATCATTTTAGATAAAGGCGCTTGTTCGGTGTGCTCGGGTGCTATTTTTAAATAGCCGCCGACGTGGTGGGTGACCAGTTCTTCTACGTATTCGGGCGATTGAATGGCTAAATCGTAACGTAAGCCCGAGGCAATTAAGATGCGCTTAACCCCAGGAATTTTACGCGCTTTTTTATACAGCTTAATCAGCGGGTCGTGATCGGTATTTAAGTTATCGCAAATGCCGGGATAAACACACGATGGAAGCCGGCAAGCCGCTTCAATTTTAGGGTCTTTACAGGCGAGTCGGTACATATTGGCGGTAGGCCCGCCGAGGTCTGAAATGGTGCCGGTAAAGCCGGGTGTTTTGTCACGAATATCCGCTATTTCGTTAAGAATAGATTCTTCTGAACGGTTCTGAATGATGCGTCCCTCGTGTTCGGTAATGGAGCAGAAGGTACAACCACCAAAGCAGCCACGCATGATGTTAATGGAAAAACGAATCATCTCGTAAGCGGGGATTCGTTTGCCCTCGTATTTAGGGTGTGGAACGCGCTGGTACGGCAAGCCGAATACTTCGTCCATTTCTTCGGTAGACAGCGGAATAGGCGGTGGATTGAGCCAAACGTCTTTGCCGTCGTTATTTTGCACCAATGCACGCGCGTTGCCGGGGTTGGTTTCTAAGTGCAAAACTCGCGAGGCGTGGGCGTATAAAACGGGGTCGGTACTGGTTTTTTTGTATGACGGCAGGCGAATAACGGTTTTTGCGCGGTCCGTTTTACTGTGCTTGGGTAGAAATTTAAGGGTAACGACCTGGCTGCTTCCATCGCTACCGGGTTCTTTGCTAATTTCACATTTACCACCGCTGGCGGCGGCGCGTTCTTCGTCGGTTTGGTATGGGTTTTGGTGTGGGTCTATGGTGCCGGGCCTATCAACGCGTGTTGAATCAATCAGTGTCCAGCCATCGGGCAGCGAGTCGCGCACAAAGGCAGTACCCCGTATATCGGTGATGTCGCCGACGGTTTCGTTCATGGATAAGCGGTGTGCCAGTTCGGTAATCGCCCGTTCGGCATTGCCGTATAGCAGGATATCCGCTTGTGAGTCGATTAAAACAGAACGTCTGACTTCATCATCCCAGTAATCATAATGCGCTATGCGGCGTAGGCTGGCCTCAATGCTGCCGATAACGATAGGCGTGCCGGGAAACGCTTCTTTGCAGCGCTGGGTATATACAATAACTGCACGATCAGGGCGGTGGCCGGCTTTGTCATCAGGTGAATAGGCGTCGTCGGAACGCGCGCGTTTATCGGCGGTGTAGCGGTTGATCATTGAATCCATATTACCAGCGGCGATGCCGAAAAATAGATTGGGTTTGCCGAGCGCAGAAAAGTCGTCGGCGTTTTGCCAGTTGGGTTGATCAATAATGCCGACGCGGAACCCCTGTTTTTCAAGTAAACGACCAATAACGGCCATGCCAAAACTGGGGTGATCGACATAGGCGTCGCCAGTCACGATAATGACGTCACAACTATCCCAGCCGAGTACGTCCATCTCTTCGCGAGTGGTGGGTAAAAAAGGTGCGGTGCCATAGCATTCGGCCCAATATTTGGGGTATGAAGACAGTGGTTCAGCCAGTGGCATCATTGGATAAATCCTTCGTTTTTAAGTAGAGAACGAAGCTTTTCAACGCGCCGTCGGTTAACACCAAAATCATAGTATCCGGTACGAGAAGCGGAACGAACGTGGATAATGTGTTGATCTGGGATGAGTAATAAATCTAGGTCATCAACAAAGCCAAAAACGCGACTGGTGATTTCGGCGTGAATGCGCTGTTGGTCGTGTATAACGCTGACGTGGGTATCAAGCTGACTGATGAGCGCCGAGATTTTTTTTAAGTCTTTTATTGATCGATCTAAGAGGATAAATGCATCGATTGAATGTCCATCAACGGCCGTACTCGATACGCAATTAGGCTTGTCTGGACAGGGTTTTAGTGTCTCAGTAGCGGCAGTGCTGGCTGTGCTCATAAATAAAGTAAATAACAGGATGAAGTATTTCATATTAAGCTACCTCGTCTTCAGTTTGAATAACAAACCTTTTGGATATAATAAGACCTATTTCAAATAGTAACCACATCGGTAAGGCCAGTAGGGTCTGCGAAATAATGTCTGGTGGCGTTAAAATCATACCGACGACGAACGCGCCAACGATAATATAGGGCCTTTTTTCAGCCAGTTTTTGTGGCGTAGAAATGCCCGTCTTAACCAATAAAAACGTCGCGATGGGGATTTGAAAGGCGACACCAAACGCAAAAAACAGGGTTAAGACAAAGTCTAAATATTTGCTGATATCTGTCATCACGGCGACACCTTCAGGGGCGGTTGCGGTTAAGAACTGAAAAATCAATGGCATCACGATAAAATAGGCGAACAACATGCCCATGTAAAATAGGCCCGTACCCGCGGCGACTAAAGGCACAGCGATTCGTTGTTCGTGTTGATACAGGCCGGGAGCAACAAACAGCCATATTTGATAGAAAATCCATGGAATACTGATAAATACAGACAACATTAAGGTGAGTTTTAACGGCGTCAGGAAAGGAGATATCACCTCAATAGCCACCATGCTAGTGCCTTCTGGCATGTGCACCAAAAGAGGTTGCGCTAGTAAGGAATAAATATCGTTGGCAAACGGCGCGAGTGGTAAAAAAATAACAAGCATACCGGCGAGCGCGTGTATTAGTCGCGTGCGCAATTCGATGAGATGAGAAACGAAACTGCTCTCTTGTTCGGTGGTGTTTTGTTCAGACATTTAGATTCACCCAGCGTGTCTGGGTTTTATCGCTGGATAGCGACTATTTATCTTCTTCTTTTTTGCTGGATTCGTCTTCAACGGATTTATGAGCGTCAGCGTTTTTTTCTTTTTCTTTTTCGCCTTCTTTCATAGCTCCCTTGAAGCCCTTGATAGCACCACCTAAGTCACCACCAAGATTACGTAGTCGTTTTGTGCCGAACAATAAAAGCACGATGACTAGAATGATAATTAACTGCCAAATACCGATGCCACCCATAAGAACCTCTAGATATATTGTGTAAGTCCGCGCATTCTACTCGCTTCTAGCGGCTTTTTCATCTAAGCCAGATAAGCCAAACCGTCGCTCCAGCTCTTTCAACACGTCATCCGTGTTTAAGTCTTGTTGCGCTAGCAGGACGAGGGTATGAAACCACAGGTCGGCCGTTTCGTAAATAATCTGTTTTTTATCCCCCGACTTGGCGGCGATGACGGTTTCTGTAGCCTCTTCACCGATCTTTTTTAAGATACTGTCCAGGCCTTTATCGTACAGGCTTGCGACGTATGAAGAACCTGGGTCTTCAGCTTTACGCTGTTGTAAAATCTGATCGAGTTGTTTAAGTATATCGCTCATTTTGAATAGATCGTCTCAGGGTCTTTTAAAATGGGGTCGGTCGCTTGCCATTGTTGATCATCGAGTTTTCGATAAAAACAAGTTTCACGCCCAGTATGACATGCGATACCGCCTTTTTGTTCAACGGATAATAGAATGACGTCATTGTCGCAGTCTATGCGGATGTCGTGGATGATTTGTTGGTGCCCCGACTCTTCACCTTTGTGCCACAATTTGTTGCGCGAGCGAGACCAATAAACCGCGTGTCCCTGTTCGGCGGTTAACTTCAGTGCTTCTTTATTCATCCAGGCGAACATTAATATTTTGCCCGATTCATAGTCCTGGGCAATCGCGGGCACTAGTCCTTTATCATCCCAGCGAACGTCGTCTAACCATTGGCTCATAAGCGCACCTCAATACCGTTATCTTGCATATGCCGTTTCGCTTCGCCGATGGTGAATTCTGCAAAATGAAAAATACTAGCGGCGAGTACTGCGTCTGCCTTGCCTTTCGTAATGCCTTCGACCAGGTGGTCAAGCGTTCCAACGCCGCCGGATGCAATAACGGGGACAATAACGGCGTCACTGATAGCGCTAGTTAATTCAAGGTCGAAGCCAATTTTTGTACCGTCGCGATCCATACTGGTGAGTAAGATTTCGCCAGCGCCGAAGTTGACCATTTTTTTCGCCCATTGTATGGCGTCTAAGCCCGTTTCTTTACGACCGCCGTGGGTAAAAATTTCCCAACGTTTCGGCTCGCCTTCTTTACTGACACATTTGGCGTCAATCGCTACGACAATACACTGCGAACCAAAACGTTCGGCGGCCTGCTTAACAAATTCAGGGTTAAATATAGCAGCGGTATTAATGCCAACTTTGTCTGCTCCAGCCTTTAACATACGGCTAATGTCTTCTAGGCTACGAATTCCGCCACCAACGGTCAAAGGAATAAAAACTTCGTCGGCGACTTGTTCAATAACGTGAACCATTGTTTCGCGATCGTCAGAACTGGCGGTGATATCGAGAAAGGTTATTTCGTCGGCACCTTCTGCGTCATAGCGTCGAGCGATTTCAACGGGGTCGCCCGCATCGCGGATATCAACAAATTTAACGCCCTTAACGACCCGGCCGTTATCAACATCTAAACACGGAATAATGCGTTTTGCTAAACCCATGTTAAGGGTAAGACTCCGCGAGTTTTTCGCCTTCAGCAAAATCCAGGCTACCTTCGTAGATGGCACGCCCTGTGATGGCGCCGATGATGCCTTCTTCGGATACTTCGCCAAGGCGACGAATATCGTCGAGGTTGGTGATGCCGCCAGAGGCGATCACTGGTATACGAATTGCGCTGGCAAGTTTTGCGGTGGCTTCTACGTTCACGCCCTTCATCATGCCGTCACGGCCTATATCGGTGTAAATAATAGAGGAGACGCCGTCCGATTCGAAGTGTTGCGCGAGGTCAATAATGTCGTGCTTAGATAATTTTGACCAGCCATCTATCGCTACTTTGCCGTCTTTAGCGTCAAGGCCAACAATAATATGCCCCGGAAATTCAACACATACATCACCGACGAAATGAGGGCTGTTAACGGCTTTTGTGCCAATAATGACGTATTGAACTCCCGCGTTTAAATAGGCTTGAATGGTATCTTCGTCACGAATCCCTCCGCCAACTTGAATGATTAGGCCAGGGTGCGCTTCGGCAATATCATGAATAACCTGTGCATTCACCGGTTTGCCAGCAAAGGCGCCATCAAGATCGACTATATGAAGACGTTTAGCACCTTCGTTAACCCATCGCGTAGCAACTTCTACGGGGTGTTCTGAAAAAATGGTTTCGTCATCCATACGGCCTTGGCGAAGCCTGACGCATTTTCCGTCTTTAAGATCAATAGCAGGTATAAGAATCATAGTATTTAGGTCCGATAATTTAGGACTGTCCGTCCCAGTTAAGAAAATTCTTTAGTAATTGCAATCCAGCGTGCTGGCTTTTTTCGGGGTGGAATTGAACGGCCAGAATATTTTTCCACTTTAGCGCGCAAGAAAACGTTTTTGTGTAATTTGTTGTGGCGCACTCTGTTTTATTTCCCACTTCGCTAGCATAATAGCTATGAACAAAATAAAATCGCTCATTTTGATGGATATCTATAAATAATGGGTTTTGTTTAGAATAATTTACCTGATTCCATCCCATGTGTGGAATTTTTATTCTTTCCATTTTGCCTGAATCGGCGTTATTAGAAAATTTAACGACTTTTCCAGGTAAAATACCAAGACAATCAACGCCGCCATTCTCTTCGCTATGTTGCAGTAAGGCTTGCATGCCTATGCAAATACCCAGTAGAGGCTTGTTCTTAGCGGCCTGTCGAATAGTGTCGTCTAAGCCGGTTTCGCGTAAGGCATTCATGCAGTCTCGTATGGCGCCAACGCCAGGAAAAACGATGTGATCGGCGGACAGAATGATATCTTTGTCCGCGCTCACAATGACTTTAGAGTCTGGGGAGACGGTATTTAATGCTTTTTCAATGGAGTGGAGATTTCCCATTCCATAGTCGATAACGGCAACCGTGGCCATAATTTGGTACTCTTGAGGTGGTTACAAAGATCCTTTCGTCGAAGGCATAATGCCTTCCATCCGAGCGTCTCTTTCCATTGCGAAGCGAAGCGCGCGGCCAAAAGCCTTGAAAATAGTTTCTGCTACGTGGTGAGCATTAACGCCTTTTAAGTTATCAATGTGCAGCGTGATATTCGCGTGATTAACAAAACCCTGAAAAAATTCTCTAAACAAGTCTGCGTCAAAGTCGCCAATTCTGGCGCGCGGGAAATCGACGTCATAAACTAGCCCAGGCCGACCTGAAAAGTCGATAACGACGCGCGACAAGGCTTCGTCTAATGGCACGTAAGCGTGACCATAACGGAAAATACCTTTTCGGTCGCCGAGGGCGTCTGAAACGGCTTTGCCAAGCGTAATGCCCAGGTCTTCAACGGTGTGGTGAGCGTCAATGTGTAAATCACCTTTGGCTTTAATATCCAAATCAATCATGCCGTGGCGAGCAATTTGATCCAGCATGTGCTCTAGAAAAGGCAGTCCGGTAGACAGTTTTGTCTTGCCCGTGCCATCAAGATTCACGCTCACTGATATTTGTGTTTCTAAGGTATCGCGATTAACAGTCGCCGTTCTGCTATTCATTTTTTTAAAAGTGTCGTTACTAGAAAGTTTGCATTTTCCCAGTAACAGATGGCGATAGCAAGTTTAGTTTCAACTGTTAGCCGCCAACAACGGGTGGCCAAAATGCGAGAACATCCTCGTCGCATAATTGTTTAGTGGCGCGCTCTTCTTTATTGATATAGACGCCGTTAAGAATAACGAGATGGAGGTTCTTATGACCAAGATTTGCGCGAGCGATAATACTATCAATCGTGTCGCCTTGTTCGAAAGGGTATTGTGTGATTTCTCCACCAATATTTTCAGCGGCTGTTTTAGCAAGGGAGGCAAATAGTTTAACGGTAATCATAGCAATCAATTTATAAACGGGGTGACTAGTCACCCCGTTTAACAGGTTTTATTAAGGCAGACTGAGGCGGGTTTTAGTTTCTGCTTTTAGCGTGCCGTCCTGATTCCAGCCACGAATGTCGTAGTATTCAGGCAGCATTTTATCTAATTCGCAAACGTGCCCTTTAGCGGGCCCTGCCTTGATGGGTTCTTTCAATAAGCGAGGAGGCAAGGTGTCGTCGGCGGCGGTAAAGCCGAGTCGGTTATTATAGTCCCGCTCCATATTCCAAACGCGTTCACCAACAAGGCCCAGTTTTTCAGCTGTCCAATCGCCTTCGCAAGCGGCGTCGAGTTGTTCTGCTACTTCTTCAAGCCCTTGTGCAAATGATGAGAAGGTGCAAATACCCGCAGAGTCGAATACGCTGGTGACATCCTGGAAAGCCATTAATAACTCGGCCTTTCCTTCGGTCGCCAGGGGATCGGTTTTAAACGGAACGCCCGCGGTTTCAGAGCCATTAGTGTAGCCTCGAACATGGCAGGCGCCACGGTTTGAGGTGGCATAACCCAGGCCCATGCCTTTGACCGCACGAGCATCATAGGCAGGAAATTCCTGTCCCTTTACAACAATAGCGAGGTCTGGACGACCATATTTAGTGCAGAAGCGTAACGAGCTTTGAGCCAGCTCTATGCCAAAGCCTTCGTGTTTGGATATCAGTTCAATACATTCAACCATGGCCTCGGCGTTGCCAAAGGTCAGTTCGATACCGCCGGTGTCCTCTTTCGTTAAAATGCCGAGTTCGAACAGTTCCATAGCGGCTGCGATTGTGGCGCCAGCAGAAATAGGATCCATGGCTTGTTCATTACAAACAAAATTGGCATAGGTGACCGCGTCTAAGTCATCGACACCGGTGTCACAGCCTAAGGCCCAGGCAGCCTCGTACTCATTGCCGCCAGAATTACCCTTGAAGTGTTTATGGATATCGTCACGGTTTTTAATGCTGAAGTGTTCAGGGTCTATGGTGGAGATGCGACCACAGGAAATAGTACAAGCAAAACACCCCGCATTTCTGGTCAAATTGGGTTTGCCGTCACTTTTTCTTGGAACGGCCATCGCTTCACTGGATAGTTTTGGCGCATTTTCAAAAATGCTGTCCTGCCAGTTTCTAGCGGGTAACGCGCCCACTTCGTTCATATGGTTCATCATCACGTTTGTCCCTAAGGCAGTTAATCCGCCGACGAGTTCGTTTTCTGCAATGATTTTCTTTGCTTTATTGGTCGCTTCAAAGAAGCGTTTCGGGTCTTTAATATTGCCGACGCCTTTTGTTCCTCGAAGGGTTACGGCCTTAACATTTTTCGAGCCTAATACAGTGCCTACACCAGATCTGCCAGCGGCACGATGAAGGTCATTAACGATGGCGGAGTAGAGGTTGCCTTTTTCACCTGGTACGCCAATCGCGGCTATGCGCAACTGTGGATCCTGGTGTTTTTTATGCAGCCATTCGTCGGCCTCCCAGACTGATTTACCCCAAATTTCATCAGCAGGGAGAATTTCGCACTTCTCGTCAACAATGCTGATATAAACGGGTGAGCTCGCTTTGCCTTCAAGAATGACCATGTCCCAGCCGGCGCATTTCATTTCGTTGCCGAAGAAGCCACCAGAATTCGAACAAGCCAGGGCATTTGTTAAAGGGCTGATGGTGACGCAAGAATAACGCCCACCAGTTGATGCCATTGTGCCTGTTAAGGGTCCTGTTACCATATAAAGTGTATTGGCCGGAGACAGTGCTTCTGTATCGGGCGAGACTTCTTCGGTGAGGTACTTAGTGGCTAAGCCTCGTTGACCTAGGTAAAGGTCAGCCCATTCCATATTGAGAGGTTCAGAGGCTGAGGTGCGGTCAGTTAGGTTGATGCGCAATACTTTTTTAGTCCAGCTCATGTTTAAAGGCCTCTTGAGAATTAATAATAGACAAACATAATAGTAGTGCTATATAAAAATAACAATAGATTTATTAAAACGAGGGCATCGCTAATCGAGCGTAAGCATATGCTTACATATAATGAGGGTCTAGATGATTTTAAAATACAAGATGGGTGACCATACTTACTCCGTCGCCAAGTCTCTCGAGAAGGACCTCGTTAAACAAGGATTGTTTACTAAGGAGATGTGATGGACCGCATCATCAATACGGATATTGAAAGGGAATTATTTTAGCCAGCCAAGCTAGGTGACCATTGAACCGACGGAGTTTACTCCGTCGGTTTTTTTTGGCCTTCTAAGTGGATTGTTATTTAAGACTTAGGGCCGCGCGATACGCGTTTACGCTCATTTTCAGTCAAAAACTTCTTTCTAAGGCGAATAGACTCGGGAGTCACCTCGACTAATTCGTCTTCTTCAATGAACTCCAGCGCTTGCTCTAGCGTCATAACGATATGGGGTGAAAGCGTTAAAGCTTCATCCGTACCGGATGCGCGAACGTTGGTTAACTGTTTGCCTTTGCAGGGGTTTACAACCAGATCATTGCCTCGATTATGTAAACCAACAATTTGCCCTTCGTACACTTCTTCGGCGTGACCTAAGAAAAGCTTGCCGCGCTCTTGTAGTCCAAATAGACCAAAAGCTGCGGTTTTCCCCTTTGTCATTGAAACAAGCACACCATTTTGACGCGAAGAGATGTCGCCAACTTTAACTTGACCATAGTGATCAAAAATACTGGTCATAATGCCAGAGCCAGATGTTAGTGTAAGGAAGTGGCCGCGAAAGCCAATTAAACCACGTGACGGACTCATGAATTCGAGGCGAATACGGCCTTTTCCGTCGGGTTCCATATTGGTTAATTCAGCTTTGCGTAAGCCCATTTCTTCCATAATAGAACCCTGGTGCTGTTCTTCAACGTCGATAACAACCAGTTCGAATGGCTCTTGCATCTTGCCATCTATTTCTTTCTGGATGACTTCTGGGCGAGCGACGCCCATTTCGTAACCTTCTCGGCGCATCGTTTCGATCAACACGGATAGGTGCAGTTCGCCACGACCAGATACGATAAATTTATCTGGGCTGTCGCCTGGTTTTACGCGTAACGCGACGTTATGAATCAGTTCCTGATCCAGGCGGTCTTTAATGTTGCGAGAGGTAATGTATTTGCCTTCTTGCCCAGCGAACGGAGAATTGTTAACAGAAAATGTCATGCTAACGGTTGGCTCATCTACCGATAGCGGCGGCATTGCTTCCACGCGATCTGGGTGACATAAGGTGTCAGAAATACCGAGGCCATCGATGCCATTAATACAAACAATATCGCCTGCAAAGGCTTCGTCGACATCGATTCGATCTAGGCCTAAATGACCTTTAACATTAAGCACCTTGCCCTTTCGTTGATTGCCTTTGCTGTCAACCACAATAACGGTTTGGTTGGGTTTTAAGCTGCCGCTTGTAATGCGACCTACGCCAATAACACCGACATAGCTATCATAGGCAAGAGAAGAAATCTGCATTTGTAAAGGAGCAGTAGGGTCAACTACAGGTTGAGGCACGCGGTCACGAATGATTTCAAACAGCGGCGTCATATCATCAGCGAGCTGGTCGGCTTCAGGTCCCGCCACGCCATTAATGGCAGAAGCATAGATAACTGGGAAGTCGAGCTGTTCGTCTGTCGCGCCGAGTTTGTCGAATAAGTCAAACACCTGGTCTACAACCCAATCTGGGCGGGAGCCTGGACGGTCAACTTTATTAATAACGACAATAGGCTTAAGGCCTTGCTCAAATGCCTTCGATGTAACAAAGCGAGTTTGTGGCATTGGGCCATCAACGGCATCCACCAGTAAGAGTACGCAATCTACCATTGATAATACGCGTTCAACTTCGCCGCCGAAATCGGCGTGGCCTGGTGTGTCAACGATATTGATGTGTAAACCTTGCCACTCGATAGCGGTGTTTTTGGCAAGAATGGTGATGCCGCGCTCTTTTTCCTGATCGTTAGAGTCCATGATACGTTCAGTACCCGAGTTTTTACGATCGAGTGTGCCGGACTGTTCAAGTAGCTTATCCACGAGGGTAGTTTTACCGTGGTCAACGTGGGCGATAATAGCGATATTACGAAGGTTCTGTTTCACGAAATGTGGTTTCCTGTTTGTTTGGGTGGTGTGGATCTGGAGTAAAAAAGTAATATGATGGCTTAGCTTTGTTCCCAGGGTAAGTCGTGAAAGCGCCAGCCGCCAATTGTATTGCGGTGGTTATTTTCATCTTTGTCGCCTTCGAAGCCTTCTTCCATGTTGTAAAGTTCCTGGTATCCAGCACTTTCAAGCAGTTTTGCGGCTTCCATTGAGCGAGCGCCGCTTCTACACATCAAAACGAGGGGCGTTGATTTAGACGGAATATGTTTTGCAAGTTGGCTAATAAAATCGTCAAAAGCTTCCCAGTTAGGAGGTCTTTTCAATGGCAGGTGAATGGCATTGAGCGGGTGACCAACAAAAGAGTATTCAATAGTCGTTCGCGTATCGATGAGTTTGGCTTGTGAGTTGTTTTGAAGAAACTCATAAGCCTGGGCAGGCGATAGGCTTTTTATACTAGACATGGTCGTTCCAAAATTAGGTTAGCTGGGCATTGTACAACGAAACAGGCTAAATGAGGTTGATTTGAGATTTACGATTTTTCTGCGATCAATAAAGCTTCATTTCTGAAACCAAGTTTGGTATCACCGAGACAGCCTTCTTCATGATAAATAATGACGGAGAGGGAAGAAAAGAGAGCTAACAGTTCATTCTTTTTAAGTAAAAAGTCGGGGTTAGTAGGGCCGCCTAATTGGGCTTTTTCGAGGGTGAACGTCTGGTAAAAAATTAACCCCCCAGGCCGTAAGGCATCAATTAGCTGGGGAACAATAAGTCGATTTAAATAGCGCGAAACGACGATGACGTCATAGTGATTTTTTTCCACTTGGGCGCTACTGATATCAACAGTTGAAGCGTTTATCAGACTTGAAATGGAAGCGTTTTTATTGATACGTTCAATAGCAACAGGTGAAATATCCCAGGCATCAACCTGAAGTCCATGGTTAGCAAGAAAAAAACTGTTGCCACCTAAACCACAGGCGAGATCGAGTGCGCGCCCCTTCTTTGGCAGCAGGTAAGAATAGTTTGATAATACAAAAGCTGGAGCTATAGAGCTGGATTCTCGTTGTCGGTAGATGGCGTCCCATTTTTTTTGTAAATCAGCCATCTAATCACGCCAGAAGATGGGTGTGAACAAGACTAGCAAGGTAAAAATCTCCAATCGGCCCAGCAGCATTGCAAAGCAGGCGATCCACTTGGTGGTGTCGGGTACGCTGGCGAAATTACTGCCAACGTCACCTAGTCCTGGACCTAAGTTATTGAGAGTGGCGGCGACGGCGGAAAAGGCGGTGGATTGATCTAAACCCGTTGCCATCATCAAAATCATCAACACGCCGAAGGATAAAATGTAAGCCGAAAAGAAGCCCCAGACAGCTTGGAGAACCGGGCGAGGAACGACGTGGTGGTCGATTTTAACCGGCATATCGGCGTGTGGATGTATAAGATGAGTCACCTCTTTACCCAGTTGCTTGAACATAATCAGGATGCGAATAACCTTCATTCCACCAGAGGTAGAGCCGGCACAACCACCATAAAAACTCAGAAAAATTAATAAAACGGGGGCAAAAGTTGGCCAGCTAGCATGGTTCGCGGTAGTGAAACCAGAGGTTGTTGCAAAAGACATGACCTGGAATAAGGTTTGTTCTATCGAATCTGAAAGGTTCGAATAGGTACCAAAAGCAATAAGAGCGGCGAGGATGATGAGCACATGGCTTAGCAGGATAAAGGCATACGCCTTAAATTCACTATTGTCAGAATAGAGTTTTATATTGAGCGAATGGGCGGCCTTAAAGTGCAACGAGAAGTTAATACCAGCTATAAACATAAAACCGACGGAAATATAGTTTAAAGCTGAACTATTGAAGAAAGCAAAGCTAGCGTCGTGGGTAGAGAAACCACCCAGTGAAACCGTGCTAAAACTATGTGTTATGGCATCAAAGAGCGTCATGCCGGCCGCCCAATAAGCTGCAGCGCAAGCGATGGTTATACCTAAATAGACTTGCCATAGTGCTTTCGCGGTAGCCGTGATGCGTGGGGTTAATTTGGCGTCTTTAACGGGTCCTGGTGTTTCAGCTTTGTACAGCTGCATACCACCAATCCCTAACATGGGGAGGATAGCCACGGCGAGTACAATAATACCCATGCCACCCAGCCACTGAAGTTGTTGGCGGTAAAAAAGAATAGATTTCGGTAAAGAGTCCAGCCCGGTCATCACGGTGGCACCGGTGGTGGTTAAACCTGAAATAGATTCGAACACCGCGTCTGTAAGTGACAGCGAGTGGATAGATGCAACGAAAAAAGGAATGGCGCCAGATAACCCCAGGCTGAGCCAGAAAACGGCGGCAATAATGAAGCCGTCGCGGGTTCTTAAGTCTTCTTTGGCGTTTCTAGCGCTAAACCAAAGTAGGAACCCGGTAACAAAAATGGCCAGAAAAGCGATGATAAAAGGCTGGTGATTTTGCTCGTCGTATAGGTAAGAAACGAATACGGGCGGTAACATAGTAAAGCTAAATAAACTTAACAACAGCCCCGATATACGCCTAATAACCTTGTGGTGCATGGTTACTTTTTGAACCTGCTAAGTAATGACTTAGTCGGTTGAAAGAGAGATTCTATCTGGTGTATCGATGATTTGTCGGAAACAAAGAAAATGATGTGGTCCTCTTCCTTGATGACCAGCTGGTGAGTTGTGGGGATTGATTTGTCGTCTCTAACCAGGCCTATAATAGTGGTTCCTTGTGGCAGTTTTAGATCCTGAATCATTTTTCCAACGAGTTTGGATTTGCCGTCATAGCCCTGTACGGTGGCTTCAAAGGCCTCGGCTTTTCCACGTAACAAGGAATGTACTGAGGAAATTTTACCACGTCGTACTTGAGTGAGGATTTTACCAATAGTGGTGTGTTGAGGGTAGATGGCATTATCGATCGAGCCATTGTCCACCATGCCCATATATGCATTTCTATCGACTAGACTCATGACGACTTGAGCCCCCAGACTTTTTGCGAGCATTGAGCATAAGATATTAGTTTCATCATCGCTGGTGACGGTACAAAAAACATCGGTTCTATCTATGTTTTCATCAAATAAGAAGGCTTCGTCGGTCGCATCACCAATTAATACGATACTGTTATTTAATTGCTCAGACAGTTGGTGGGCTCTTTCGCTACTTTTTGTGATAATTTTTACTTGCAGGGTATTTTCTAACGCCTTTGCCAGGCCCAGGCCAATTCTCCCGCCGCCAGATATGATTAAGCTTTTATACGGTTTATTCTGGTTAAACAGTATGCTCAACACCTTTTTTATATCTTTAGACGGCGCGATAAAGAATACTCGGTCATTCTCTTCAATAATCGTTTGATAAGACGGGATAATAAATTCACCATCCCTATAAATAGTGGTTATTCTGGCATAAAGACCGTTCAAGGCGTTGGTCAAGTCTTGTAGCGACTTATCTATTAATGGGCTGCCACGATTGCACTTGCTTTCTACCAGGCTGATAATGTCGTTAGCGAAAGATAAAACCTGTTGCGACCCTGGGTGCAAAATAAGGTTTTTAATAAAGCTAACGATTTCATTTTCGGGGTTAATGATGACGTCGATAGGAATGGCGTCAGCACTAAATAGCTGGTTTTGCACGTCCAAATAAGATTGGGCACGTACGCGGGCAATTTTTTGTGGGACATGAAATAGGTGATGGGCAATTAGACAGGCCATCATGTTTGTTTCGTCACTGTCTGTCACCGCAATAATAATGTCGGCGTGCTTGATACCAGCACTCTCTAGTACGCTAGGGTGGCATACATTGCCACAAATTGCCGATACGTCCAGGCGTTCACAGGCGGCATCAACGGCGGCTTGACTGGTGTCAATCAGGGTGATGTCGATATCCTCACTTGATAAATTGCTAGCGACTGTGAAGCCAACTCGCCCCGCGCCTAAAATAATAACTCTCATCTAAATATTCGCAGGGTTTATATTAACGTTTGCCTCTAAACTCAATGCCCAGCGCGTGTAGCTTGCGGTACAAATGAGTTCTTTCGACGCCGGCGGTTTCTGCCAGTTTTGTAACGCTACCGTTATGTTGATCAAGGTGGTAATCAAGGTAGGATTTTTCAAATTGTGCTCTAGCATCTTTAAGAGGCAAATCATAAAAGACCGGGATATCGTTTGAAGTAATGACGGATCTGGCTGATTCGCCGAGAGTGGTTTTTACCTCGGTTAGACCAATTTCGTCCCCAATGCCCAATATTAACAGGCGTTGAACTACGTTTCTTAGTTCGCGTATGTTTCCAAGCCACGCATAATCGCTCAAAAATTGCTGTGCTGCAACAGTAAATTTACGTTTCGGTAGATTTTCTCGTTTTATATAGTGCTGCAGGTAAAAATTGAGTAATAGGGGGATGTCCTCTTTTCTTTCTCTTAACGGCGGTAAATGCAGACACGCGACGTTGAGGGCATAATAAAGATCTTGCCTGAAATGACCTTGTTGAACGGCTTCTTCGAGATCCTGACGCGATGAGGCTATGACTCTAACATCGGCCTTCACAACTTCGTGGCCGCCAACTCGTTGAAATGAGCTGGACTCTAACGCGCTTAGCAGGCGATGCTGGACTTCTCTGTCCATGTCACCAATTTCATCTATAAATAAGGTGCCGTGGTTCGCTTTTTCTAGCAGGCCGTAGTGAATCGAGTCGCCCTCTTCTCGACCGAAAAATTCTTCTAATGCGTTACTAGAAGTAATGATGCCCGTATTGAGTTGAACGAAAGACCCCCGTTTCCTTGTGCTGTGTTCGTGAATATATCTCGCGAGCGTTTCCTTACCACTGCCGGGTTCGCCCGTTAACAGCACGCGGGTATCGTGTTGGCCAAGTCGACGAGCCTGCTCAAGTAGTTGCTGGATCGTTTTGCTGCTACCCAGTGGTTCCTGGATGGCTGTTGAGAATTGCTTTAGTTCAAGGTTTTCCTGCTTGAGCTTTTCTGTCTCTAAGGCGCGCTCAACTGTTAACAGGAGCTTTGCAATTGAGAGTGGTTTTTCTAAAAAATCGTAGGCACCAAGTCGAGTTGCTTCAACAGCCGTCTCAACGGTTCCATGCCCTGACATCATGATAACGGGGCAGGATAAATCGCCTGAATTAGACCAGTCTTTTAGTAAGGTGACGCCATCAATATCAGGCATCCATATATCCAAAAGAATTAAATCATGCCGACATTCATGACGCGCTTTTTGAGCCGCCGAAGCGCTCTCTGCGGTAGACACTTCGTAGCCCTCATCATCGAGAATATCGTTGATCAGGTTGCGAATATCTGGTTCGTCGTCGACGACGAGTATATGTGGTTTGTTCATGAGCTATTTCCGTAGGTAGGTTTAGTTTTAATCGTTTATAACAGGGAACTGGATGATAAAATTAACCCCGCGAGGCGCTATAGGTTTAATGGTGATGGTACCACCGTGTTCTTCAATAATTTTTTTGACAATAGCTAGCCCCAGGCCGGTACCTTTTTCTTTGGATGTGACGTAGGGCTCAAAAATATGCTCGATTTTGGAATTATCTACCCCTGGCCCATTATCGGCAATACAAATCTCAATAGAGTCAGTATCTGGTTGATATAGTGCGGTGATGCTTATCTGGCCGTCGTCGATATCAGTGATGGCTTCTTGCGCATTCTTAATGAGATTGATGAACACTTGCCTAAGACGAATGGGGTCAGCAAAAATGTTCGGTAAGTCCTGTTGGATACTGATGTTTAGTTGTTTAATCTGGCCCTGATACAGAGTGGTTATTTGTTCTACGAGCGGCCCTACCGAAATGGTTTGTGGCTTAGACTGAGGGGGGCGAGCGAAGTCTGAAAAATCATTCACCATGCTTTTCATAGCGGTGACTTGTTGAACTATCGTGTCGGTCGATTTTTTTAAAATCTTATCGGCTTCATCGTCTAATTTGCCGTGCAATTTTCTCTGCAACCGTTCGGCAGACAGTTGTATCGGCGTGAGAGGGTTTTTAATCTCGTGTGCCAGTCGCTGAGCGACCTCACTCCAGGCGGCATTTCTTTGTGACTGGACAATAGGGGTAACGTCATCAAAGATCAAAACGTAACCTGATTGTGTTTTATCAGCGGCAAAAAGTGCCGTGCCTTTCAATAATAAGGTTCTTTTTTGATGGTCGATGGTATAAATTAACTCGTGCTGCCATTCTTTTTTATTGCTCGAAAATTTTTCTATCAGCAGACTTGTAAAGCCCTCAAGGGAAGGGAATTTGATAGCTATTTCTTCAAGTGAATATTCTATGCAGGCCGTTAAAGGAAGCTCAAGGATTTGGTACGCGGCGTGGTTGGTCGTCTTCAGTCTCATTGAAAGGTCAAACCCCAGTACGCCGTTGGACAGGTGACTGAGGACTGTTTCTAAGTAGGCGTGCTGGTTTTCGGCGTCACGCTGGGCGTTATAAGCCTCTCTGCGAGCGTCTGAAATATGTGAAGTCATGTCATTGAAGGAGTTGACCAAAAACCCCAGTTCATCTTTTCGCCCTACGTCCAGTTTTTTTTCGTAATCACCCTGTGCCACAGCCTGAGTGCCTTTCACCAGTTGTCGAATAGGCTCAACCAGCTCGCGGGCAAAAACAAAAGCGGCCCAGCTAGCAACGAGCAGACTAAAGACAAGCACCAAAGCGAGCGTTAAGGTAAAGCTGAATTTTAAAGACTGCCTGAGATAGTTGAACTCCTGATACGCGGTGTACGCGCTTTCGACAGAACTGGCTAGCTCGCCTAAGTCTCGTGGAACGGTGTAAATAGCCTGGAGGTAACGTTTCGGATTGGAGTTTTTAATTTCAACGAGGGTCCGCACGATGAGGCCCTCATGAGAGCTAGGCTCAATGCCAATAAATTCGCCGCTTTGCCTGACCAATAAAAGCATTGCGTCGTCTGGCGTGTTAGGTATTAGCACCCCGGGGTCGAGGTTTGTTGTCGCGATGATTTGGCCCTGTTTTGAAAAAGCGGTTAATTCATTTGCGCTCGTTTGTTCGCGAAGGCTTGCTAAAGTCAGCGATAGGAACATGTCCGATTCATTCTCTAGCGCTTCGGTCAGCTGACGGGTTTCTTTCATTAAAGACCGGGTTCTGTTATCGAGCGAACGCTGACTTAGTTTTAACGAGTTTTTCATTGCATCGTCTATTTGCACGTCAAACCAGCTGTCTACGCTCTGATGCAATAGTTGACTTGAAAAATAAAAAACGACGCTGGTAGGAATGACCGAAATAGCAAAAAATAACAGCACAATTTTTAGTGTTATACGCGAACCAACCGCCTGTTTCTTAAACTGTTGCCAAAGCCAATGAATGTTTACTACCAGCAAGCCGAATAAGAAAACAGTACCGATAATGTTTAACAAAATCAGTGAGGAAAACAGTTCATTAAACTGCGATGAAGATTGTGTCGCGTGACTCATCAGATACAGACTGAAGAGCAAGCTGAGCAAAACCCCTGCCGGGATGAGGTAGGCCCTTTTTCTTAAGGTCTTAGTGGCCATCGAAACGTATCGCTGTGTAAGTGCCAGCCTGGCGTTATATAGGCCATGGGTCGCATAGGTAGAGGTAGGGCTTCGATATTCAGATATGCCTTTAACGAGCCATCGAGGTTAACCTTATCGTGCATTGAAATCGTATTGACGGCTATTTCGCTGAGCGTGCCAATCGAGTGAAGTGCTGGTTCCAGGCGAGAGAAGTTGTGCTGTAGGTTATTTTTAGTATCTGTAACCTGGTATATTTGAGCCAGTGTATGGTACTTGATCTGGTATGACAGAAGGATGCTGCTGTGATGTTTATCCCATAACCAGTTCCTTGGTTCGATGATCGATAACTCAACATTAAACGTTAAGGTGACGCCGTTATTAAGCGCTTTAAGCGCCTCTTCGCTTAAGGTGTAATTAATGCGCGCGCTTAATAGGTAAGTCTGCTCTTGCAGTGTCAGTTTTGCTGTTTTAATCGCTATGTTCGCGTCGTCTTTAGCGAGGCTTGGATGGATAAAAAAAAGCGTTAAAAGAGCTAATATATAAGGCTTTTTTAAATGAGTTAAAGAGAGCATTAAATTTTTGTTAGGCAGGCGAAATAAAACCCGTCCATATCGTTATCGCCCGGTAGTATTTGTCGGCCGTATTCACACGATTGGCCCCACTGGGCGTCAATATTGATTTCTTTAGCGTCGGTATGCGTAGCCATAAAGGTTGCGATTTGTTCGCTATTCTCTGCTGCCAATATAGAGCAGGTAGCGTATAAAAGCACACCATTTCTATCGAGTAACGGCCAGATGGCGGCGAGTAATTCTTTTTGAAGCCTAACCAGATTAGGTATATCGGTTTGCTTGCGGAGTAATTTAATATCTGGGTGTCGACGAATAACCCCAGTGGCTGAACAAGGCGCGTCGAGCAAGATGCGCTGAAATAACTTGCCGTCAAACCATTGCTGAGGGTGCAGACCGTCAGCGGTTAGCACCTGGGCGTTTAAATTAAGACGCGCTAAATTTTCCACCACCCGCTCGTTACGCCTTTCGTCTATATCAATAGCCAGTAATGAGATATCGTCGGCAAGGTTTTCTAGAATATGCGCCGTTTTGCCACCAGGTGCGGCGCATACATCTAATACGCGCTGGCCAGATTCAACCTTTAAAAGATCGGCAGCCAACTGGGCCGCGCTGTCTTGTACAGAACAGGCCCCTTGCCAGAAGTCGGGCAATTGATCGACGTTAACGGCTTGCTGAAGCGTTAGTCCAACGGTGTTAAAAGGGTTGGCTGATGCGGTGATTTCATTTTCTTGCATCTGATCAATATAATCTTTACGAGAGACTACTTTTTGATTGACCCGTATCGACATGGGCGGGTGTTGGTTATTGGCTTGAAGAATACGACTAAAGTCTGCCCCCCAGTCTTTTTCAATTAGCTTGATGAGCCAATCCGGGTGGGAAAATTGTTGCGCGGTTACAGTATCAACGGTATTTTCAAGCGACTCTCTGTCGCGTAAAAAACTTCGTAATACGCCGTTTAACACGCCTTTCGCCCAGCTTTTTTTACCTTTTCCACAGACGCTAACCGTTTCGGATACGGCGGCATGATTGGGCGTACTAAGGTAAATAATTTGATACAAACCGAGCAAAGCCAATACTTTGATATCACTATCTTTTGCCTTAAACGCTTTTTTTAATAATAAGCTGAGAATCGCCTCTAATCGGCTGTACCAACGGATGGTGCCGTAACAGAGCTCACGACAAAACGCGCGATCCCTGGGTTCTAACTTGTCACACAGGGACAGAGCCTCTGTCAGAGATTTACCATCTTGAACAACACTACAAATGACGCTGACGGCGGTTTGTCGAGCGGAGGCTGATGGTGCTTTAGTGTTCTCAGTCATATTAACCGAAGACGACGTTGTTTAAGGGGTGCGCAGATAAATATTCCCTGGCTGACATTCGGCGTTTATTGGCGGGTTGCAACTCTGTAATCTCCAGGTAATTGTCTTTGCAGGCAACAAATAGTTGGTTCTTATCTACTTTTATACTGCCGGGTTCATCGTTTGTACGATCAGCGGTGGTCTTACTCTGCCAGATGCGTAATGAGTTATTGTTCAGTAAAGTATGTGCGACGGGCCATGGATTGTAACCTCGAATAGCCCTATGTACCTCTACAGCGGGCATATGCCAGTCAATTAGGGCTTCTTGTTTGCTGAGCTTATGGGCATACGTAACGCCAGATGTTGGCTGAGCTTTGGGCGTTAATTGTTGCCGTTCAATATCGGCCAAGAGTTTAATTAAAGTCTCGGCGCCGAGTAGGGAAAGTTTGTCGTGTAAAGTGCTGGACGTGTCGTCTTGCTCTATAGGACAAATAGATTTGCTCAACATATCGCCGGTATCCAGGCCAGCGTCCATTTGCATTAGGGTCACGCCGGTTTCATTATCGCCGGTCAAAATGGCGCGCTGTATGGGAGCCGCCCCTCGCCAGCGAGGCAATAGTGAGGCGTGAATATTGATGCACCCATAGCGGGGCGTGGTTAACACGTCGATGGGTAAAATAATGCCATAGGCAACAACGACCATTAAGTCAGCCTGGTAGTGTTTCAGCCTCTCAAGCACCTGCGAAGATTTAAAGCTAACGGGTTGCTCGATGGGAATACCGTTATCTAAAGCAAGCTGTTTGACGGCGCCTATTTGAACCTTTCTTCCTCTGCCTGCGGGTCTGTCAGGCTGGGTATAAACGGCGCAAACCCGATGTTCGCTAGCAATTAAAGCCTGTAGGCTAGAAATTGAAAATGCTGGCGTGCCTGCAAAGATGATATTCATTGGAATCGCCTGAAAAAACTGGATTATAGCGTGGAAGCGGGTCGAGACGGTTGATTGCTCTGTTCTTTTTCCATGCGTTCAAGTTTCTTTCTGATTCGATTGCGTTTTAAAGGGGATATATAGTCGACAAATAGTTTGCCGTCCAGGTGGTCGATTTCATGTTGTATGCAGACGGCCAGTAAGCCATCCGTCGTTAATTCGAAGGCGACGCCCTGTTCATCGAGAGCTTTAACACAGATGCTCTCGGCCCTTTCGACGTCTTCATAAAACCCGGGCACGGACAGGCAGCCTTCTTGCATGACTTCAACGCCTTCCTTATGGGTAATAACCGGGTTAATAAAGCATAACGGCTGGTCTTTTTCTTCGGATACATCAATCACCATTAACCGTTTGTGGAAGTTAACCTGCGATGCGGCAAGTCCGATACCCGGCGCGTCATACATAGTTTCAAACATGTCGTCGATAAACAGACGGAGGGCGTCATCGATTAAATCAATCTCCTCCGCTTTGGTACGGAGTCGCTTGTCGGGAAAGTGAAGAATGTCTAGTTTAGCCATGATGTTTGTGTGAAATGTGCGTTGTTGCTCAATTGTTTAGGGTGAAGTTTAACTAATTAAGGTTAAACTTTGAATAGTTAATATTTTAGGCTAGACTTGCAATTATCTTTATTTGCCCATAAAAAGGAAGATCATGGCTATGAAAAAATTACTAGGTTTACTCGTTGGTGCGTTGTTTTGTTGCAGTGTATTGGCCAACAATGTTGAGTTGAATCCATCGCACCCTGATCGTTACGTCGTTGTAAAAGGCGACACCTTATGGGATATTTCTGCGCGTTTTTTGAATACACCGTGGCGTTGGCCTGATGTTTGGCACGCGAACGAACAAATTGCCAACCCACATCTAATTTACCCAGGAGATGTTATTGAGCTTTCTTTTATTGATGGGCAGCCAAGGCTCAGCTTAAAAAGAGGAGATGGAAAATTATCACCGTCTATTCGTCGCTCTGATTTAAAAGATGCAATACCGAGTATCCCATTAGACGCGATCGCAGCGTTTCTGAATAGCCCAAGGGTGATGACACAAAATGAATATGACACGGCGCCTTATATCGTAGCGTTTGACGATGAGCATATTTTGGGCAGTCCTGGTTACAAGGCGTATGTTCGTTCGTTAGATGCAAGTGCCGATAGTGGCTACAGTGTCGTGCGTCAGGGTGAAGAATATAAAGACGGGGAAACGGGTGAATCGTTAGGTTTTGAATCGACGTTTGTTGCCGAGTCTGCGGTACAGCTGGTTGGCGACCCTGCCACCGTTATGCTCGATAAGACAACGCAAGAAGTCCGTAAAGGCGATCGTTTACTGCCGGCGATAGAAGGGCCGATAGTGCAAAATTATTACCCACATGCGCCCGATAACCAGATTAAAGGGCGTATCGTTGGCGTAGTAGATGGTGTTACTCAAATTGGTGAATTTGCTATCGTGGTTATAGATCGCGGTCTGCAAGATGGCGTCGAGGTGGGGCATGTGCTACAAATAGATCAGGCGGGTGAAACGGTTAGAGATGTTGTCGCGGGTAAAGGGGCCGAAGTGACCTTGCCGGACGAAAAAGCGGGTGTGCTAATGGTGTTCCGCGTTTTTGACCGCGTTAGTTACGCCCTGGTCATGGAAGCTACACGCGCCATGCACCGCATGGATGTTGTAAGAACGCCTTATTGAGTGATATCAGGATTGATGAGGAGGGCTCGCCAGGCCTTTCTATTGATGAAATAAGTTTTTGGCTGGCTTTATGGCGGGTTAAAGGCGTCGGAGCAAGAGCATATATAACCCTGCTGGAAACGTTTTCTAGCCCTTCTCAGGTCTTTTCTTCTTCGACTACTGAGTTGAAACAAGCAGGCTTGTCGGATGACGTCGTTGGGCAAATAAAGCGCTTCGACTTTTCGGCCATCGAGCAGGATTTGAGCTGGCTCGAAAAAGACGATTGCCACGTCATGTGCTGGAGTGATGCAGACTACCCATTTCTGTTGAAAGAGATTCCTGACCCACCACCTATTTTGTTTATACGCGGAGAACGCTCAATTTTAAACTCGCTACAGATCGCCGTAGTGGGGACTAGAACCCCATCTCCCCTGGCCGTGGAAACGACGCACGCCTTTGCGAAAAATTTTGCAACTTTTGGCTTAACCGTCACCAGTGGTCTAGCGTTAGGTATAGACCAGGCTGCCCACCGAGGCGCGCTAGAGGCGACAGGAAAAACCATTGCGGTGGCCGCAACGGGTTTAGATAGGGTGTACCCAGCGAGTCATAAGTCGTTGGCGGAGAAAATAATCAAAACAGGTGCGTTGGTGTCAGAATTTCCCTGCGGCACAGAGCCGAAACCGGGCTATTTCCCCCGACGAAACCGTATTATCAGTGGTTTGAGCCTGGGGGTGCTGGTGGTTGAGGCGGCGATAAAAAGTGGTACATTAGTGACAGCGAAACACGCTATGGAACAGGGCCGCGAGGTATTTGCCATGCCAGGTTCCATTCATAATCCTTTGGCTAAAGGCTGTCACCATTTGATACGCCAGGGCGCAAAATTAGTAGAAACAGCCGAGGATGTATTAGAAGACCTGGGAAATTTGTCCCTGGTAGCGCTGGGGGATATTTCCAACGCAGGTAAAAAGAATATGCCGAAAACCTCTTCTCTAGAAGGAGATTACCTCGTGTTGCTTGAAAAAATTGCTTTTGACCCCACCTCAGTAGATGATCTAATAGCGCTAACTGATTTTACAGCAGAAGAAATATCGTCTATGTTACTGGTATTGGAGCTGCAAGGTTTAGTATCATCCGCACCTGGTGGGCTTTTCTATCGGTGTTCTATCGAATAAATAGAGATAATTTGGAAAAAATGAAAGAAACTATTTTTGAAGTACTCGTGTACCTGTTTGAGCATTACATCGACGTGTCTGACGACGATCAGGTTATCGAGCAGGACAAATTAAAGACGGAGCTGTTAGAAGCAGGGTTTACGGAGAACTACGTGGATCGCGCTTTCGACTGGATGGACGAACTGACTAAGCAGCCTGCGATGGCGGTAGAAAATCATATTGAACAAAGGTCTATTAGAATTCATTCGCCCGAAGAACGTCAGCGTTTTGACGTAGACGCGCAGGGCTTTTTGTTGTTTTTAGAGCAGGCAGGGATTATCGATTCAACCCGTCGCGAGCTGATTATTGATAGAGCGATGGCGTTAGGCGACACGGTACTTTCTGTGGACCACATTAAATGGGTGGCCCTTATGGTGCTATTTAGTCAGTCCGGTATGGAGGGGCACTACTCGCAAATGGAAGACTTAGTGTACGGCGATATTCCATTTGAGCTTCACTGAAGCGTCATGTCTAATTTAGTTATTGTAGAGTCGCCTGCGAAGGCAAAAACGATCGAGAAGTATCTTGGCAAGGGGTTTAAGGTGCTTGCTTCATACGGACACGTTCGAGACCTAATCCCGAAAGAGGGCGCGGTCGATACCGAGAACGATTTCGCCATGAAATACACATTGGTAGAGCGAAACCAGAAACACGTTCAAGCTATTACCAAAGAAATGAAAAAAGCAGATACGCTATATCTCGCGACCGATCCAGATCGTGAGGGTGAGGCGATATCCTGGCATATAGCAGAATTGTTAAAAGAGAAAAAATTACTTAAAGATAAACCCATTTATCGAGTTGTTTTTCACGAGATCACCAAAAAAGCCATTCAGGCAGCGATCCAGCAGCCACGTGAATTGTCGATGGATATGGTGGATGCACAACAAGCCAGGCGCGCTCTGGATTACCTGGTAGGTTTTAATTTATCGCCTTTATTGTGGAAAAAGATCAGGCGTGGCTTGTCCGCTGGCAGAGTTCAAAGTCCAGCGTTACGCCTAATAGTAGAACGCGAGCTGGAAATTGAAGCGTTTAAAAGCCGTGAATATTGGACTATCGAATCAGCGGTATCGGCCAGTAAGCAGGCGTTTAAGGCAAAGTTAACGTATTTTGAGAACGAAAAACTCTCGCAGTTTAGCGTCGATAATGCGCAGCGCGCGAATGAAATAAAAAGCAATATTGAGTCGGTTGCGGCCGGTAAATTACTGGTTAAATCGTTGCAAAAGAAACAGCGAAAACGCAATCCCGCACCCCCTTTTACTACCTCGACCTTGCAGCAAGAGGCGGCAAGAAAGCTAGGCTTTACGACTAAAAGAACCATGCAGGTGGCGCAGCAGCTTTACGAAGGAATTACCATTGGCTCAGAATCAGTCGGTTTAATTACCTACATGAGAACAGATTCGGTGAATCTATCAGAGGACGCGGTGAGTGATATTCGCCAGCTGATTGAAAATCGTTATGGTAAAGAAAATGTACCCGCAGCGCCAATCGTTTATAAAACCAAGTCGAAAAATGCTCAGGAAGCTCACGAGGCCGTACGACCGAGTTCTGTAGGCAGAATCCCAGAAGAAATACGCGGTTCGCTATCGAGCGATCAATACAAATTGTATTTGCTGATCTGGAAACGAGCAGTCGCTTGTCAAATGGCGCACGCCGTTATTGATATGGTCAGCGCTGACTTGACCTGTGGTGAGGGACACGTTTTTCGCGCAACGGGTTCAACGGTTAATAAGCCAGGATTTATGTCAGTTTATCTGGAAGGTAAAGATGACAGTAAAGAAGATGAGGATAACAAGGAAAACTTACTGCCACCGATGAAAGAAGGTGAGTTAATAGACTTGCTAGAGGTTCTTCCAAACCAGCACTTTACCGAGCCGCCACCTAGATACGGTGAGGCTAGCCTGGTGAAATCGCTGGAAGAATATGGCATTGGACGACCATCTACCTATGCCTCGATCATTTCTACCCTGCAAAATCGTGAATACGTAGAAATAGAGCAGAAACGTTTTTACCCAACCGATGTCGGTCGTATCGTTAATAAGTTTCTGACCGATCACTTTACCAATTATGTTGATTACGATTTTACGGCGAAGCTAGAAGACGACCTGGACGCGGTATCAAGGGGTGAAATGAAATGGTTGCCGCTAATGAAAAAGTTCTGGCAACCATTTAAAGCGCTCTGTGACGATAAAGAAGTTAGCGTTCAACGCAGTGATGTAACGCAAGAAGCGATGGATGAAAAGTGTCCGGAATGTGGCAAACAACTGTCCATTCGTTTAGGGCGAAATGGTCGATTTATAGGTTGTACCGATTACCCAGAATGTAGCTATACCCGAAACCTGAATGATGATGCTGCATCCGCAGAGCCTGAAGTGGTAGAAGGTAGGCAGTGCCCTAAGTGCGAATCGAACCTTATTATACGCTCGGGCCGTTACGGAAAATTCATTGGTTGCAGTGCCTATCCGGACTGCAAGCATATGGAACCGCTTGAGAAGCCAAAAGATACCAATGTGGTTTGCCCCGAGTGCAAAGAAGGCACGGTACTTGAGCGTAAATCGCGTAAAGGTAAAATCTTTTATTCCTGTTCAAATTACCCGAAATGCAAATATGCACTTTGGAATGAGCCAATTAATGAGCCCTGCCCTAATTGCCATTGGCCCATATTGACAGTTAAAATAACAAAAACTAGAGGCGCTGAAAAAGTATGTCCGCAGCAGGAATGTTCATACATTACGCCTTGTGAAGAAATGGCTAAACCAGACTAGAAAAGAAATTAATATGACACAAAAAAAGAATGTATTTGTAGCAGTTCTAATGGGTTCGGACTCTGACTTTCCCGTGATGCAGAGCACCTTGGATGTACTGAAAACGCTAGATATTCCGTACGAGGTGAGAATAACGTCAGCGCACAGAACGCCTGCTGAGACGCACGCATACGTGACAGACGCCGACCAGCGAGGCTGCGGGGTATTTATTGCCGCAGCAGGTTTGGCAGCTCACCTGGCGGGCGCGGTAGCGGCCAATACGGTAAAGCCAGTGATTGGCGTACCCTTGGACGCGGGTTCCTTGCAGGGTATTGATGCGTTGTTGTCTACTGTACAAATGCCGGGCGGTATTCCAGTTGCTAGCGTGGCGATAGGCAAACCGGGGGCAAAAAATGCGGCTTATCTAGCAGCGCAAATCCTGGCTTTAGCCGATGCAGATCTGGCGCAACGTGTTGTAGCTGAAAGACAAGCTGCAGGAGCAGCTGTGATTAAGAAAAACCGCGAGCTGCAAGAAAAACTATAGTTCGTATACATTACGACTCTGTTGTGCCGTCGGCCTGGCAAAAAAGAAGATTTGTTGAGCACCTCCATCATGGTGGGATGGTGGCGTACCCAACCGAGGCCGTGTTTGGTTTAGGTTGCAACCCATTAAACCAACAGGCTGTGTTTAATTTATTGGCATTAAAAAGAAGGTCCTGGCGTAAAGGGTTGATTTTAATTGCAGCAGATTTTTCTCAGCTTGAGCCTTATTTAGAGAAACTACCAGCGTCTATCATTGCAAAAATAAACGCACCATCTCAACAGGCGACGACGTGGCTATTACCAGCCAAAAAAGACGTACCTAAATGGTTGACCGGCGCGAATGAAACTATCGCGGTACGGCTCGTTCAACACCCCTTAGCGCGGGAGCTTTGCTCGCTAGCAAAAATGGCTATTGTATCAACCAGTGCAAATTTTTCTGCTCGCGAACCCTTAAAAACGGCGTATAAAACGCGTTTAGATTTTAAAGTAAAAGGTGTATTTACTATCGGTTCAAAGGCTGGAGGTGCTGAAAATCCAAGCCGCATCATCGATCCGTTTTCAAATAGACAACTGCGTTAAACGCTGAGATTATTAGTTATGTCAGTACCCAATATACAATCGGTTAAAGATTACCTGCTCGCGTTACAGGACTCTATTTGTGGCTCACTTGAAAATCTCGAAGAAGAGGCCGTGTTTGTCGAGGACCTGTGGGATCGAGGTGGTGATACGGGTGGTGGTCGAACGCGCGTATTAGAAAATGGACTAACATTTGAACAGGCGGGAGTTAATTTTTCACACGTCCGTGGAGGTTCTATGCCCGCTTCGGCGACCCAAAACCGTCCAGAACTGGCGGGGCGTAATTTTGAAGCCTTAGGCGTCTCCTTAGTCATTCACCCCCGTAATCCATACGTACCCACATCACACGCCAATGTGCGTTTTTTTATCGCTGAAAAAGACGGCGTAGAGCCGATATGGTGGTTTGGCGGAGGCTTTGATTTAACGCCATATTATGGCTTTGAAGACGACGCCGTTCACTGGCATCAACAGGCCAAAGAAGCCTGCGATCCGTTCGGTGAAGAACTGTATTCAGGGTATAAAAAATGGTGCGATGACTACTTTTACATAAAGCATCGAAATGAGCCGCGTGGGATTGGCGGTTTATTTTTTGACGATTTAAATGAAGGCGGTTTTGATCGTTGTTTTGCACTAATGAATAGCGTGGCTGAGCACTTTGTTCCTGCGTATGTGCCGATCGTTGAACGCCGTAAGGCGCTGTCCTTTACGCAGAGAGAAAAGGATTTTCAGTGTTATCGACGCGGCCGTTATGTTGAGTTTAATCTGGTGTACGATCGTGGAACGTTGTTTGGTTTACAAACAGGTGGGCGTACCGAGTCCATATTGATGTCACTACCGCCTCAGGTCAGCTGGCGATACAACTGGCAGCCCGAGCCTGGCTCTGCCGAGAGCGAGTTGTATGAGGTGTTCTTAAAACCTAAAGACTGGCTGGCACTGGGTAAATAAGCAGCTTAAGAACTAGTAGTTGGCGCTGTCAATGCGAGGGAACTCGTTTTAGACTGCTCATTTTTTTCTATCAATGCCTTAATGACGTTGTCCAGCCCACCGCTATTTTTAATACTAGTGGCAAAACTTCCTTTGTAGTTTGTCACCATGCTAATGCCTTCGATGATGACGTCGTAAGCTTTCCAGTCGCCACTTTTGTTTAATGCCATACGGTAATCAACGGCAACTGGAGGGCGAGAAGGTTGAATAATTTCAGTTTTGACGATCACTCTATTGTCATCAGCAGCCATCGACATCGGTAAGAAATGAACCGTCCATTCTTCAAACTCGGTAAAGGCCGTTGCATAAGTATTCACAAGTAAGCCTTTGAATTCTTTCTGAAAATCTGATTTTTGTTTTTCAGTCGCTGTGCGCCAGTATTTGCCCAGTACGAGTTTAGAAATTTTGTCTAAATCGACGCGTGGCTCTATGACCTCATCGACCAGTTTAAAAATATACGCGCGATCATTGAGTTTAGCTTGATCGTTTTTGACGATGTTATAAAGTAAGTTAGACGTTTCTTGAATGACTTTTTGTGGTTCATTGAGCTCGTCTGCCGCAACGGTGACGTGTACGGCTGATAAAACGAAGAAAAGTCCCGTTAAAAAAAATCCGTTTATTTTATTCATAACAAATATTCCTAAAGTATGTGTTTATTTTTTTAGTAACTAGCTCA
>JBLIAQ010000001.1:0-43620 GCA_047634535.1 Cycloclasticus sp. | reverse complement strand
CATGTTGCTCGTGGCAAAGGCGTTGTCAAATGTCGATGGCTTTGCGGTAGCAAGATTAGACGAAGCCATCATCTTACGCGAAGGAGGCATTACTAAGCCCATCCTAGTGTTAGCGGGTTTCGTCGAAGTTGAGGAAGTGACTCCATTTGCTCACTATGATTTGGACGCGGTTATTCACAGCGAGTATCAAATTGATCTACTCAATTCGGTGGTATTACCCAAACCTATTTGTGTGTGGCTAAAAATTAATACGGGGATGAATCGTTTAGGCGTTGAGACTTCTAGCGTTAGCCGTTTGAATGATCGTTTATTGTTATCGGGTAAAGTTCGCCAACCGATTAAGCTAATGACGCATCTGGCCAGCGCCGACGATATGACGTCAACCTCTACAGAAGAGCAGATTCAATTATTTGATATAAGCGTGAAAGGCTTAACTGGTGAGCAAAGTATTGCTAATTCTGCTGGCCTGTTAGGCTGGCAGTATGCACAACGACACTGGGTCAGGCCTGGCATCATGCTCTATGGCGGTAGTCCTTTCTGCCATAAAACAGCCGGTGATGAAGGACTAAAGCCGGTGATGACGCTAAGCAGTAAAGTCATATCGCTACGCACCATTAAGAAAGGAGCACGCGTCGGTTACGGTGGCAGTTGGCTGGCGACTAAAACCAGTTTGATTGCGACGATTGGAATTGGTTATGGTGATGGCTACCCTCGCCACGCGATAGCGGGTACGCCAGTAATCGTTGCTGGCCAAAAAGCGCATTTAGTTGGCCGCGTGTCCATGGACACTATTAATGTGGACGTAAGCCATTGTCGCGATATACGTATTGGAGATGAGGTCATTTTATGGGGTAAGGGACTGCCCATTGATGAAATTGCTGAAAAAAGTAGCACCATTACATATGAATTAATGTGCGGCGTTACTGAACGAGTGAGAAGAATAGTTAGAGAATAGGACGATGGCGAGTAAACAAAAAATTCTTTATAGCTGCCGCGAATGTGGTGTAAAAGTTTCAAAGTGGTCCGGGCAATGCCAGGATTGCGGGGGCTGGAATACGCTAGAAGAATCTACCCTGTCCAGTTCGCCGACGGTAAATCGATTTAGTGGTTACGCAGATCAAACGAGTTCTGGCGATGTAGAGATACTGTCGAATGTAAAAACAGGTTTCCTCGAACGAACCAAGAGCGGGTTAGAAGAATTAGACCGTGTATTAGGCGGTGGAATTGTACCGGGTTCGGCTATTTTAATTGGTGGCGACCCTGGTATTGGCAAATCAACTTTATTGCTACAGGCGCTGGCTAACTTAAGCGAAGGTTCGAATGCCTTATACGTTAGTGGTGAAGAATCGGCTCAACAAGTCAGTATGCGCGCCACCAGGCTGCAGCTGTCGGTCGATAAAGTACAAATCCTTTGTGAGATATCACTTGAAATTATTTTAGCGACAGCCGAGAAACTGGCGGCCGATGTGTTGGTGATTGACTCGATCCAGACGGTCTTCAGTGATGAGCTGCAATCGGCTCCAGGCTCTGTTGGGCAAGTAAGGGAATGTGCTGCTCGTCTAGTTCGTTTTGCGAAACGCACGAATACGACCATATTTTTGATTGGCCATGTGACTAAGGAAGGTGCCATCGCAGGACCGCGAGTGCTCGAGCACATGGTGGATTCTGTGCTCTATTTTGAAGGTGATTCGGGTAGCCGATTTAGGATGATTCGCGCGATAAAAAATCGCTTCGGCGCGGTTAACGAGTTGGGTGTGTTTGCGATGACAGAAAAAGGGCTTCGCGAAGTCACTAACCCGTCGGCTATTTTTCTTTCACGGCACGAGCAAGAAGTACCAGGCAGTGTTGTGATGGTGACAAGGGAAGGCTCAAGACCTTTGCTAGTTGAAGTGCAGGCGCTGGTTGATGAAAGCAGACAAGGTAACCCGAGACGAGTAACGGTCGGAATGGATCAGAACAGGTTGGCCATGCTGCTGGCTATTCTGCACCGTCACGGTCAATGTTCGCTATTAGATCAGGATGTCTTTGTGAATATCGTTGGTGGGCTAAAAGTAATGGAAACGGGCGGCGATCTGGCAATAGTAGCGGCCTTATTGTCTAGCTTTAAAGCTAAAAATATACCAAAAGACTGGGTTGTATTCGGTGAACTCGGCTTGTCCGGCGAGGTTCGTCCAGTTCAGAATGGTGAGGAGCGGCTTCGCGAGGCTGCCAAGCACGGCTTTAAGTTTGCCTTAGCGCCAAAGGGCAATATTCCAAAAGGTGGGGTAAAAGGACTTGAGGTGCACCCAGTCAGTGTATTAAGAGATGCTCTGGAATTTTTTTAAGGTAGTTTGGCGACACGGAGCGCGCTAAGCGCGTGCAAATTTCTTTCTAACATCGTTGAATCACCCATATTAAGTTCAACGAGCCTCCTGAGTGAGGTGATGCTATCAATTTCTATGTCGTCAAATTGCAGGCCAATTTGGCCACCTTCGCCGACAAAGATAATATGCGCTGAAGTGCCAACAATGAGGTCTTCGTGCAAAATTATTTCGAGTTTTAGTGCGTCGTCAACGCGTAGAAATTTTGTCTCACTATCGCCCTCTACTAAACAGCCATTTAGTGATATATCCAGCAGTTGACAAGGGATCGATAGCTCGTCAGGTGTAATTAGGCTGATATAGGCATCGTGAAAAATCCGTTTAAACCTTCTTTTTTCTTCCTCTGAAGTATTCATATACGGGTTATTATTCAATAAAGAAAGTGTAGCTATTGTTAGCGATATTAATTTTACTACCGTTGTCTAATTTCGTCTCAGCGCTGATAGCCAAGTCATCAATCTTGATGTCGATATCATCCATCAGCCTTGACAAATAATAACCAGTTGGCCTTTTGGCAATAATAGCCGGTGTCGTATCGGCGGTTTTTAGCTCAGTGACTGCCTTGCTTAAGGAGATAACCAGACCAATATCAGCCCCGTTCATCACTTGTAAGATGGCATTCGTAGGTCTGGTCTTTCGGCCAGAAAAGTTTTGAGTCGATTCGTATACGTTTTCAGTGGTGTCAGTATTTAAGTCAAGAGTATCGGGTGTGTCTGAGAAATGCAGGGTATGTTTACCGAGCTGAATAACGTCACCGTGATGGAGTAATTGACGACGAACTAATTTATTATCGATTGACGTCGGAAATTGTTCGGATAAGTTTTCGATAAAACACTTCTCAGATAATCGGGAAATTTTGATATGAGACGGTGCTATGGCAAGACTATCAATGGAAAATGTATTTGACGGCTCTCGTCCAATGCTAGATACATCGTTGTCTAGATGAAAAACATTGACCGGTCTGTGATTAAAATAAAGAGTTAACTTCGCCATAAAGAAAGGAGTTTTAATAATTGGCCTAAGTATAGGGTTTTTTCAAAAGCCCTGTTGTGTTTATATGATTTTGTTAGATTGAAACTTCGCAAGTTTGACGGAGTTCTCATCCATTTGCACAATTTCAATCGGGTGACCATACAGTTTTAGGCTGGTGCCCTGTTCTGGAATGGATTCAAGGTATTCGAGTATCAGGCCATTAAGTGTTTTCGGCCCTCCGGTAGGTAAGGACCAGTGAAGTGATCGGTTCAGCTCTCTAATGGTAATGTTGCCATTGATAAACAGCGATCCATCGGATTTTCTTTGGATATCAGGCGAACTATCAGACGGGTCTGTTGTGAACTCACCAATCACCTCTTCGAGCACGTCCTGTAAGGTAATTAGCCCAAGGATGTTGCCGTATTCATTAACAACGAGAGCTATTTGCTGTTTGTTTTGCTGGAAGTTAATGAGCTGTTGGTAGAGGCTCGTATTATTAGGAATAAAGTACGTGTCACGTTTAACGGATAGCAGTTTTTCATGATCGAAGCCATCGTTATTAATTAAGTTAAAAAGATCTTTTATCCGAAAATAACCTTGTACATTATCGATATTGGTTTTAAAAACGAGCATATTTGAATATGGCGAGCTGAAAAGCTGCTTTTTTATTTCATCAATATCGTCATCGAGGTCGATGCCGTGAATTTCATTGATGGGGATCATGATGTCTTCTACGGTAGCTTCTTCAAGATCTAAAATGCCTAATAACATATCTTTGTGTGCTTCGGGAATTAGGGTGCCTGCTTCGGTGACGATAGTTCGTAACTCTTCGTGCCTCATCGAAGCGTCAGTATCATGATGAACGTTTATGCCGAGTGCCTTGAGAAGTAGATTCGACAAGACGTTCACGAACCAAACCAGGGGGTATAAAATTTTTAACAGCGGCGTGTAGATGATCGAGGCAAAAAAAGCCAAACGTTCGGGATGGATAGCCGCCCACGTCTTTGGTGTGACCTCCGAGAAAATTAGAATCACAAATGTTAGTAAGCCAGTGGCAATTGCAATGCCTGCTTCACCATATAGACGTAGCGCAATGATGGTGGCGATAGAAGTGGCCAAAATATTTACAAAGTTATTGCCGAGTAAAATAAGGCCAATCAAACGGTCAGGTTTTTTTAACAGCTTGTGGGCCATTTTCGCCCCCATGTGGTTGCTTTTCATTAAATGCAGTAATCGATACCGATTAACACGCATTAAGGCGGTTTCAGAGCCTGAAAAGAAAGCAGATAAAAGTATGAGTGCAGCTAATAGCCCAAAAAGAAATTCTAAAGAAAGTTCGGTCACAATAAATGGTTAGTAATAAATGAAATAACTACGTTCTAAGACTTGCCTTGCTAGCTGTCAAGTTAAATCTAGCACTGTGGATGGTAAATCGGCTAAGGGCTAAAAAAATTGCCTAAAGCGCCAGTTTTTTGACATACTGATCACTCTTCGGTGTTTCAACGGAAATGAGTTTTTAATTTTATGGCGCTACAAAAAGTATTGGTGATTGATAATGATGTAAAACGCTGCTCTCAAATTGAAACAGTGATGGAGTTTTTGGATTATAAATCGAAGCCAATAACGTTTGATAAGCTATTAAGTATTGCCAATAAAGAAGATTCACCGCTCATTATAATGGCTGAAGGCATAGCCTTTTCAGAAGATGATATTTTTGCATTTTTTGCCCAGTACAAAAGTCAACAACCCTTTGTATACGTACATAACAAAGGAAAATCGCCCAAAATTTCAAAAGCACTATTAAGGTATCTAGTACCATTAGAGTGGCCAACGACGTACCAGAATTTTATTAACTGTATTCGCAAGGTACAGTTAGCCGAAAGTGCGTCGAATGAAGAGGTGTCTCAAAGGGCGTCAGAGTTATTTAGAAGCTTAGTTGGTAATAGCCAGGAAGTTAAACGCGTCAGGCAACTGATTCAACAGGTCTGTGTGTCGGATGCAACGGTTTTAATTTTAGGTGAATCGGGTACGGGCAAGGAAGTAATCGCACGTAATATTCATTACCACTCGGCTCGTCGACAGAAAGCGTTTGTACCTATTAACTGTGGAGCAATCCCCGCCGAATTGTTAGAAAGCGAATTATTTGGCCATGAAAAAGGTGCCTTTACCGGCGCGTTAACGGCCAGGCAGGGGCGTTTTGAGTTAGCCGAAGGCGGCACCCTGTTTCTGGATGAAATTGGCGATATGCCGATGCAAATGCAGGTTAAGCTGTTACGTGTGTTGCAAGAAAAAGTTTTTGAACGAGTAGGCAGTAATAAGCCTATTCGCTGTGATGTGCGGGTGTTAGCGGCGACACACAGGGATCTGCAAAAGGAAATAGAGAATGGAAACTTCCGAGAAGATTTATTCTATAGATTAGACGTCTTTCCCATTACTATTGCGCCCCTGAGGGACCGAGCAGAAGACATCCCGATATTGATCAGTGAGCTGGTGCAGCGAATCGAACACGATAAAAAAGGCACCGTCCGCTTTACCTCACCCGCTTTAATGGCCCTGTGCCAGCACGATTGGCCAGGCAACGTGAGAGAGCTGGCAAATATGGTTGAAAGACTCGCCATTATTCACGCTTTTGGCGTCGTAGACCTGAAAGACCTGCCGGATAAGTTTCATCAATATACTAATACGCCTTCTCATCTTCAGCAGGAATTGACCCTTGAGGCGGATTTATTCGAAGAGCCTAAAGCATCTATGGCTGCCGCTCCATCACCTTCTTATAGCAAACTCTCTTCTGGTATTTTACCCGAGCAGGGAATGGACCTTAAGGAGCACCTAAACGATTTAGAATACTCGCTTATTCAACAAGCGTTAGACGATTCAGACGGTGTGGTGGCTCACGCGGCTAAAAAACTCAATATGCGGCGTACAACCCTGGTAGAAAAAATGCGCAAGCACGGACTTCAAAGGGTGGATTGAGCGCCCATTATTTGACAGTTAATAATACTTATTTTTTAACTCATTGTTTTTTAAGTAAAAATATAATTGGCATGTTTTTAGCATTAGCTGTAATACATTCAATTGATATTGCAGATAATGAGCCTACTCGCTACCACAGAACAGATTCATAAGGGACAGCCGCTAGAAGAAGCATTTCAGGCCTTCAATCAAATTTCGCAACACCTGACGGACTCTTATCAACAATTAGAACAGCAGGTTGCTGTACTAAGCCAGGAGCTGGCAAGAGCAAATGTCGAAAAAATACAGCACCAGTCAGACAAAGAAGTCTTAGCAGGACAGCTGGAAGGTTTGATTGAGGCTTTACCAGGTGCGGTGATTGTTTTAAATGGTAAAAAAAGTATTGTTAAGGCGAACGCTTGTGCAAGACTTTGGTTGCAAGTAGACCTTATTGGTCAACAATGGTCCGCGCTAAAAGCGGCCTGTTTGATAGATAGCGATCATATTGATGATCAATTTACGCTGCAAAATGGCAAGGTGATAGCGCTGTCTACTACCCGTTTAATGGGGCAGTCAGGGAGCGTGGTTTTGTTGAGCGATATCACTCAGCAACAAAAACTGCATCAACAACTCGAACACAAAAAGAAGCTCGCCGAGATGGGCGAGTTTTCTGCGAGTCTTGCGCATCAGATTCGTACACCTTTAGCATCTGCGCTGCTATATGCGTCTCAATTAAGTTCAGACTCCTTGAGCAAGGAATCGCAACAAAAATTTTCATCAAAATTACTAGAGCGACTAAGACGTCTGAACTCACAGGTCACCGATATGTTGAATTACTCTCATAAAGGTCAGTTCATGAAAACATCGGTCGAATTACTGAAATTTATTGATCGTCTATCAGACCTTTATAAAGATAAATTAGTGGAATTTCACTATCCGACTAATCAGGGTAGGCAGCTTTATATCAGTGAAGACGCCGTGATTGGGGCGCTCGCAAACCTTATTGATAATGCATTAGATGCCAGGGCTAGTCATACAAAAGTGGTGTGTGAAGTGGCCGTTTACGGCTCTAGTAAGTTAAAGATCAGTATTAAGAACGAGGGCGTAGGTATAACAGCACAGGAGCAACAACGAATTTTTGAACCTTTCTATAGCAATAAAAGCAATGGGACGGGTTTAGGTCTGGCGGTGGTTAAAGAGGTCGTTAATTCGCACGACGGGAAAATCAAATGCACGTCGGATATAGGGGTTGGCACAACCATGGAGTTAACTTTGCCCGTCGTTATTTCAGCGTCAGCGCAACATTTAATGAGGAGTTATTAAGCCGATGAAAGATATAGATGTATTGATCGTTGAGGATGATGGGCCGTTACAGGAAGCACTAGATGATGCCTTAACAAATTACGGCTATAGCACGAAGTGCGTTGATAATGGTTTAGAAGCATTAAAAGCACTAGAAAAGTATCACGCCCGTCTCGTCATCAGCGACGTTCAAATGGAGCTGATGGACGGTTTGCAATTGTTAGAAGAATTAAAGTCACGCTTCCCAAACCTTCCAGTGTTGTTGATGACAGCGCACGCAGCGGTGGATAAAGCGGTTAGGGCGATTAAAGCGGGCGCCTCAGATTATATGACCAAGCCCTTCGAGATCAGTGCGTTAATTAAAAATGTTGAGCAAATGATTGCTCCAGTGGCCACCACATATGGTGAGCTACCGAGTAACGATAGCTGTATGAAAGACATCGTGGCGCTAGCGGGTCGGGTTGCAAAAAGTGAAGTAACGGTGTTGATCCAGGGAGAAAGTGGTACTGGCAAAGAGGTGATATCGCGCTTTATTCATAAAAATTCAGCTAGAAGCAAGCAAGCCTTCGTCGCCGTTAATTGCGCGGCGATTCCTGAAAATATGCTCGAAGCGATGCTGTTTGGTTACGAAAAGGGTGCCTTTACGGGTGCTTATCAGGCGGCACCGGGGAAATTTGAACAAGCCCAGGGTGGAACGATTTTACTGGATGAAATCTCTGAAATGAATATTTTGTTACAGGCCAAATTATTGCGCGTATTACAAGAAAAAGAAGTGGAGCGCTTAGGCGGTAGAAAGACTATTCCATTGGATGTGCGCGTCTTGGCAACAACAAATAGAAACTTGCGTGAGTTCGTTAATGAAGGCAAGTTTAGAGAAGATTTGCTATACAGAATAAACGTCTTCCCCATTAATATTCCGCCTCTTAGAGAGCGTAAAGCAGATGTGTTAGCGCTGGCAAAAACCATGATAGCGAGACACTATGTCGGCGAACAATCAGTGCCTGGCTTAACATCTGGCGCGATTAAACTACTGGAAAATCATCCCTGGCAAGGCAATGTTAGAGAGTTAGAAAATGTTATCCAGCGCGCGTTAATTATGACCTCTAATTCTGAAATTAGTGAGGCAGACTTAATGTTTGAACTGGGCCAATCGTCAGCCCCAGCGCTCACAAATATGGATGCGAATAGCGACAATGGACTGAATGAAGGCGTTAAAGCCGTTGAAGATAAGTTAATTTTAGAAACGCTTGTGCATTCCAATGGCAGTAGAAAGAACACAGCCGAACGGCTGGGTATTAGTGCAAGAACCTTACGCTACAAAATTGCTCGTATGCGCGATGCTGGTGTTGAGATTCCAGCGTGAGTCTAATTATCCATTTAAGTAATCTTTACTATCAAATAGGGGAAATCAAATGAGTAATATGGAAATCAATAGTGTATTGGCTCAAATGCGCGCCATGTCGGTTCAGGCTCAAAGCCCAATTGCGGAAACAAAATCGACTGCATCGACAGATTTTTCAAGCATGCTGAGTCAATCGATTGAAGCGGTTAATAAAACGCAACAACAGGCAGGCGCGTTAACAACGGCGTTTGAAAAAGGCGATACCGACGTCAGTCTGGCCGAAGTGATGGTGTCGCTACAAAAGGCTAATTTATCATTTCAAACGGTATTGCAGACCAGAAACAAACTCATTGATGCGTATAAAGACGTGATGCGAATGACGATGTAATTTGTGTTTTATCGCAACCACTATTAAGACAATTAAAGGTAATTATTTATGGCAACTCCGGCATCGCAAGCAGCCCTGCAAATGCAAACACCCCAAACCAATATGATGCTGCGACAAGTGGGCGTTATGCTAGCTCTGGCCGTCAGCGTCGCGCTAGGGGTTGCGGTCGTGCTATGGTCGCAAACGCCTAATTACAGTTTGTTATACAGCAACCTCGGTGACAGAGAACTTAGCGCCGTGGTGTCTGGTTTACAGCAATCGGGTGTCGAGTATAAATTGGACGCCGGTTCAGGCGCTATTTTAGTGCCGTCCACCGAAGTTGATGAGTTGCGCTTAAAACTGGCTGGTCTTGGGCTGCCACGCGGCGGTGGGCAAGGCTTTGAACTGTTAGAGAAAGAATCGGGTTTTGGTACCAGTCACTCTATTGAAAAGGTTCGAATTCAACGCGCACTCGAGGGTGAAATTGCGCGTTCGATTGTTACTATTCAAAGCGTTCGTTCAGCGCGTGTCTTATTGGCGATACCAAAGCAATCGGTTTTTTTAAGGCATCGAAGCTCTCCCAGTGCTTCTGTGGTAGTAGATATGCATCAGGGGCGAGAGCTCAAAAAAGGTGAAGTGGCAGCAATTTTGCATTTGGTATCCTCAGCCGTTCCACGACTTGACTCTACGCACGTCACTATCGTTGACCAAAAAGGCACCTTGCTTAGCTCGAGATCATCAGATGATTCGATGTCCATGACCAGTAATCAATTTCAGTATAAACAGGGCGTGGAGGAACACTTAATCAACCGCGTAGAAAGTATTTTGCTGCCCATTGTAGGAGCGGGGGCTATTCGGGCGTCGGTATCAGCGGACGTTGACTTTACAATAACGGAACAAACGCAAGAACAATATAACCCCGATCTGCTATCACTAAGAAGCGAGCAAGTGACCGAGGAGAAAAGCAATTTAGCGGGAGCACAAGGCGTACCCGGAGCGTTATCAAATCAACCACCTGCAGCTGGTGTGGCACCCGAGGTGGTAGGCATAGAGGCATCAGCGAGTGCGGTATCAGGGTCAATGAATATCAATAAACGGGAGGTTAAAAATTACGAGCTGGATAAAAAAATTAGCCATACTCAATTATCAACGGGGCGGTTGAAACGCATTACTGTGGCGGTCGTTATTGATAATAAACAAGGGACTTCTACTGAAGGGGTTGTCACCTCAGAGGCGTATACTGTTGATAATTTAGCAAAGTTTACCAACCTGGTGAAAGAGGCCATAGGCTTTAATGAACTACGCGGGGACAGTGTTACGGTGACTAATTTGGCATTTAAACTACCAGAAGTGTTGGCCCCTCTGCCAGAAATACCTTTATGGGAACAACCCTGGGTATTAAATTTAGCGAAACAGGCTGTCGGCGGTATTTTCGCGCTATTACTTATTTTTGTGGTGTTAAAACCAACCATTAAGAGCCTCTTGGCAAAGCCGGCACCCAGTGTGTTGCCAACAGCTCTACAGGGTGTAATGGTTGGAGAAGATGGACAACCGAAGGCTCAGTCTGGTGAAGGCGGCCAATATGCTTTAGAAACTGACGAAGAGTTAATGCGTTTGGAAGCGCCAAAAAGCTATGAACAAAGGTTGTTAATGGCTCAAAAAATTGCTGGAGAAGACCCTAAACGGGTGGCCCAAGTAATGAAAACCTGGATACAAGAATAATGGCCGAAGCAAAAGCAAAAGCAAAGAATCAAGAGTTAAACGGCACCTCGCAGGCTGCTGTTCTGCTGCTATCTTTAGGCGAAGAGCACGCGGCTAGCGTGATGAAACATATGGGGCCCAAAGAAGTTCAAATGGTGGGTACGGCGATGGCGACGCTTGAAAACATTACCACCGAAACACTAAATGAAGTCGTGGGTCAATTTATTAGTACCATTGGTGGTCAGACTGCTTTAGGTATAGACTCTGACAGCTATATAAAAAATGTGTTAACTAATGCGTTAGGTGCCGACAAAGCCGGTGGTGTGATCGATCGTATTTTGTTGGGCAGAAATTCGAAAGGTTTGGAGCAGTTAAAATGGATGGATCCACGATCTATTGCTGATCTAATCCGTTTGGAGCACCCGCAAATCATCGCGATTGTCGTTTCTTATCTCGATGCTGACCAGGCAGCAGAAACATTGAGCTACCTGGCACCCAGATTAAGGCCCGATGTTTTAATGCGTGTTGCCGTCTTGGAAGGCGTTCAACCTGCTGCCCTTCAGGAGTTAGATGTGATCATGGAAAAACAATTGTCCGGAAATTCAGGTGTTAAATCAGCTTCTATGGGTGGCGTTAAAACGGTTGCAAATATTTTGAACTTCATGGAATCCTCGCTGAGTGCCGAGTTAATCGATAGTATCGGTGATGTAGATGAAGATATTGGGCAGCAAATTCAAGATAAAATGTTCGTCTTTGATAACCTTATTGAGGTTGATGACAGAGGTATTCAGGGTTTACTGAAAGAAGTTTCAACAGACGTGCTGACAATTGCATTACGTGGTGCCGATAATGCATTAAAAGAGAAAGTATTTGCCAATATGTCTAAACGCGCAGCAGAAATGTTACGAGACGATATGGAGGCCGCGCCTCCAGCCAGAGTAAGCGATGTTGAGGCGGCGCAAAAAGAAATATTGATTATTGCAAGACGTTTGTCTGATTCAGGTGAAATTTCTTTAGGCGGTGGCGGAGGCGATGATTTTGTCTAAATCACCCTCTAAAATAGAAGATATTACGTCGTGGAAATTTCCTTCTTTTGCAGGCTCAACCTCAGCTGATGTTGACCTTGGGAAGATCAAAGTGCCTACCGCGGGTGAGCTCGAAAAACTTCAGCTACAAGTGGCGCAAGAGGCTTCAAAAAAAGGTTATGAAGAAGGCTTTGCAAAAGGGCTAAAAGAAAGCGAGGCTCAAATTGCACAACAAGTAAGACAGCTAGAATCTATACTTGAATCGATGCAGGCTCCTTTTGATGAATTTGATGAGCAGGTAGAACATGAAATTGCCGCACTGGCAATTCAGATTGCAAGACAGCTTGTTCGTCGCGAAATAAAATTTGACTCAGGCCAGGTGATCGCCGTGGTTAAAGAGGCACTCGCTGCCTTGCCGTCGAGTTCACAGAATATACAATTATTCCTACATCCAGAAGATGCCCGACTCGTGGTCTCAGCGCTATCCCTTGGGCAGGCAGATGATACGCGTTGGAAGGTAATAGAAGACCCCGTTCTTAGCCGTGGTGGTTGTCGCGTAGTAACAGACGTGTCAACAATTGATGCGACGATAGAGAATCGACTATCGGTCATTATTGCTCAAGCACTAGGCGATGAAAGAGCCGCACCATGAGCGAACCCGCTTTCGTAACACAACGTTCAAGTAAGTGGCTGAGTCGGCTCAAGCTATATAAAAAACGGATAGAGGCTGGGCAGCCGGTGCTGGTAGAAGGGAAGTTAACCAGAATGGTGGGTTTAACCTTGGAAGCCGTCGGTTGCCGTTCGACGATTGGCGGCCGATGTATCATTGAAACGGTCGACGGGGATCGAACAGAGGCCGAAGTCGTGGGGTTTTCGGCAGAGCGTCTGTTTCTGATGTCTACGGGTGAAATCAGAGGGCTTGAACAGGATTGTCGTGTCATCCCGTTGGGGCTGAGTAGTATGGCACACGTAGGATCAGCCCTGCTGGGTAGAGTGATTGATGGTGGGGGTAAGCCTCTTGATGGCAAAGGTCCCGTTCATACAACCGATACCATGCCCTTGCAAGGCAGGCCAATAAATCCTCTCGGGCGGAAACCCATATCGGAGCCATTAGACGTGGGTATCAGGGCGATTAATTCTTTGCTGACGGTTGGTCGTGGGCAACGCCTTGGCTTATTTGCTGGCAGTGGTGTGGGCAAAAGCGTGTTGCTAGGTATGATGACGAGATATACCAGTGCCGACGTGATCGTCGTTGGTTTAATTGGCGAACGTGGACGAGAAGTAAATGAATTTGTTAGAAAAAATTTAGGCGAAGAAGGCCTGGCGCGAGCAGTTGTCGTTGCAACGCCTGCAGACCATCCGCCTTTAATGCGCATGCACGGTGCGATGCTGGCGACCAGTATCGCCGAGTACTTTCGTGATCAAGGAAAAAATGTTTTATTGTTAATGGATTCGTTAACCCGATATGCTCAAGCCCAGCGTGAAATAGCACTAGCGATCAACGAGCCGCCCGCGACAAAAGGCTATCCGCCGTCTGTTTTTAGTAAGTTGCCTGGACTGGTTGAACGCGCCGGTAACTCTGACGAAGGAAATGGTTCAATTACCGCGTTCTATACGGTTTTAACAGAAGGGGATGACTCTAATGACCCCATTGCAGACGCGAGTCGAGCCATTTTAGATGGTCATATACACCTGTCGAGAAGTTTGGCCGAGGCGGGGCACTTTCCTGCTATCGATATGGAAGCGTCAGTGAGCCGACTAATGACCGAAGTGGTGCCAGAAGAACATCAGGAGCTGGCGCGAGAATTTCGTCGAATAAACTCTACCTACCAAAAAAATGTAGACTTAGTTAATGTAGGCGCTTATCAACCAGGTGCCAATGCGACGGTGGATCAGGCCATTGATATGCATGAATCGATGTTAGACTTTCTTCAGCAAGGCTTGAATGAAGCGGTGGATTTTGATGAAAGCCTCGATGATTTACAACGGGTTTTGCAAGGAACCGGCTAATGATCAATCAGGGAAAATGTAATTTGGAGGCGTGTTGAAAAAATCAAAAAGACTGGAGCCGGTCAAAAAAATTGCTGAAAACAAGGAGGCCGCCGCTGCCGTTAAGGTGGCAAAGTCTGTGCTAGAGAAAGAAGCTAGCGTAGACCAGCTGGAAAAACTACGAGGCTATCGTGAAGATTATATCGTTCAGTTTAAAACTAAAGGTCAGGGTGGTATGTCAGCGTCAAGACTACAGGATTACCAGGCTTTTGTGCATAAGTTAGACCGCGCAATCGAAGAACAAACCCGGGCGGTTCAAGGTAAGCATCATCAGGTGGATGAACACCAGCAGGCTTTCCAAAGAACTAATAGTCAAAAAAAAGCAGTTGAAAAACTAATTGATAAAAGGGTTAAGCAAGAAACTATTGTCGAGCAACGGAAAGAGCAAAATGAAGCGGACGATAGGCCATCAGGCGGCGGCTCTCAAGAGGATGTTTTAAGATGGCGTTTTAATTAGATAACGTATCGAAAGGGTGATGAGAAAACCCAGTTGTTTATTTTTCGTTTATCTTATATTGGTTTATGCACTATAATTCGCCACTATGAATATTTCAGATTTACTTACGCAAGGTTTGGACTTAATGGTTCTTGGGATGGGAATGGTTTTTTTCATCCTGGGTTTATTAGTGATTGTTATTAAAGGGTTATCGGCGTTGATAATGAAGTACGACCCTGTTGCAGTAGCCGATAGTGTTAAAACTCCACAGCCATCTCAAATTGACGAAAACATTGTTGCCGCTATTTCGATCGCGGTTCAGCGTTTCCGCTCTAGTTAATAGACAACTTATGACTAATCCATTAAAAATTACCGATGTCGTGTTGCGCGACGCTCACCAGTCTTTATTTGCAACACGCTTGCGGATTGAAGATATGTTACCGATCGCTGAGAAATTAGATAGGGTCGGCTATTGGTCGCTTGAAACATGGGGAGGCGCAACGTTTGATTCTTGTATCCGTTATTTAGGCGAAGACCCATGGGAGCGCTTGAGGTTACTTAAAAAAGCGATGCCAAACACCCCGCAGCAAATGCTGTTACGTGGCCAAAATCTTTTAGGTTATAGGCATTATGCCGATGACGTGGTGCATAAATTCGTTGAACGCGCTGCAGTTAATGGCATGGATGTATTTCGTATCTTTGATGCGATGAATGATGTTCGCAACCTGGAAACAGCCATTAAAGCAACCATAGAGGTGGGTAAGCACGCACAAGGTACCATTTCTTACACCGACAGCCCCGTGCATACGCTGGAAGGGTGGGTGACTATGGGTAAGAAATTAGAAGATCAGGGCTGTCACTCGATTGCGATCAAAGATATGGCCGGTTTATTAAAACCATACGTCGCTGCTGAACTTGTAAAACGTTTAAAGGCGGAGTGCGATATCCCGATCGCCTTGCATTGTCATGCAACGACGGGTATGAGCGTAGCGACCTGTCTTAAAGCGGTAGATGCCGGTCTGGATATGCTAGATACGGCTATTTCTTCAATGAGTATGACCTACGGGCATTCGCCGACAGAAACGTTTATTGCGATGTTGGAAGGAACAGAGCGTGCCACAGGACTGGATATTAATCTTGTAGAAGAGATTGCCGCTTATTTCAGAGAAGTGCGACCCAAGTACGCAGAATTTGAAGGTTCGCTAAAAGGCGTAGACTCAAGAATTTTAATAGCTCAAGTGCCCGGCGGCATGCTAACAAACCTTGAAAGTCAGTTGAAACAACAAAATGCGGCCGATAAAATCGATGAAGTGCTGGCAGAAATTCCCGCCGTTCGAAAAGACCTGGGTTATTTGCCGTTAGTCACGCCGACGTCACAAATTGTCGGTACTCAGGCGGTCATGAACGTGCTTATGGGCGAGCGTTACAAGTCAATCAGTAAAGAAACGGCCGGCATACTCAAAGGCGAATATGGTGCGACCCCCGCCGCTGTTAATGCAGAACTTCAATTGCGGGTTTTAGAAGGCGCTCAGGCCATTACATGTCGCCCAGCCGACTTAATTGATGATGAGCTGGATAAACTGACCACCGAGCTTGAGGCTAAAGCGAAGGCCGAGAGTTTGCAGTTGGCGGAACAGACCATTGATGACGTTTTAACCTACGCGTTATTTCCGCAGGTAGGCCTAGATTTTATCAAAAAAAGAAATAACCCAGATGCGTTCGAGCCAGTTCCAACGGGTGTAGTGCTAACTAATTCAGCCGCATCCAAGGCAAATGAAACCTATGATGTTGCTGTTAATGGCCAAGTTTATTCTGTAGAAGTCGGACCGACAGGCTCAATTGATAAGCTTCAACAGATGCTTCCGGCTAAAACATCCACGCCAAGCTCGGTTGCTGAGGTTGAGTCTGAGGCTGCCGGACCTCATTGTCAGAATGAACCGCTATCGTCGCCTATGGCCGGTAATATTATAAGGATTGGAGTCGCAAGGGGCGATGACGTACATCGAGGTGATGTCGTTATTATTCTAGAAGCGATGAAAATGGAAACCGAAATCAGGGCGCATATTGAAGGCCAAATTTCGGATATTTTTGTAAAAGAAGGCGAGTCTGTTCCAGCAGGTGCACCTTTGATTTTAATTTGCTAGGAATTAGATAATGGATAGTGGTGTACTGCAAATTTGGCAATCAACCGGCATTGCTAATTTCGAGTGGGGTAATGTATTGATGATAGGCGTTGGCCTGTTGTTAATTTATCTGGCGATAGCTAAAAACTTCGAACCATTATTGCTACTGCCGATTGGTTTTGGTGGTATTTTGGCCAATATTCCGGTCGCTGGTATCGGTGGACCCGATGGTATGCTGGGTATTTTGTACCATATGGGAGTCGATACGGGCTTGTTTCCGTTGTTGATCTTTATGGGTGTCGGAGCGCTGACTGATTTTGGCGCGCTTATTGCGATGCCGAGTCTATTGGTTCTTGGCGCAGCAGCTCAAGTGGGGATTTTTGCGACTCTGTTAGGCGCTTTAGCGATGAACCTAATCCCCGGTATGGAGTTCAGCTTGGCGGACGCTTCGGCAATTGCTATTATCGGCGGGGCAGACGGGCCTACCGCTATTTTTCTGGCGTCAAAGTTAGCGCCAGACTTATTGGGTGCTATTGCCGTAGCGGCTTATTCCTACATGGCTCTGGTACCTATTATTCAACCCCCCATTATGCGTGCCTTAACCACGGAAAGTGAACGTAAGGTGGAAATGAAACACTTGCGACACGTGAGTAAAAAAGAACGCATAATTTTCCCGTTAGTAATTTTAACGGTCGTTATTTTGTTCTTACCCGCATCAGCACCGCTGATTGGTATGTTAGCTTTCGGTAACTTATTACGTGAAAGTGGTGTAGTGGATCGACTCAGTTCTACCGCACAAAATGAGCTAATTAATATCGTCACTATTTTCCTTGGCTTGGCGGTGGGCTCAAAACTGTCGGCGGAAAAATTCTTAACGCCTGAAACGCTTGGTATTTTAGTGCTGGGTATGCTCGCGTTCTCAATGGGCACCGCAGGAGGCGTGTTAATGGGCAAGCTGATGCATAAGCTAACTGGCGGTAAGGTGAACCCCTTAATTGGCGCGGCGGGCGTATCTGCGGTACCGATGGCTGCTCGGGTCGTGAATAAAGTAGGACAAGAAGCTGATCCTCACAATTTCTTGTTGATGCACGCGATGGGGCCAAACGTTGCAGGTGTGATTGGTTCTGCCGTAGCAGCGGGTGTGTTACTCGCTATAGTCGGCTAGTTAAACGCTTTTTAACTGTTTGGATGAGTTTACTTTGAATACTTTTGTTCTGTTTTTGCCACTTGCTTTGGCGACATAAAGTGCTTCATCAGCCTGCTTAAATAGATCGACGCCGGTCATCTCTTCAGCACGCATAGAAGAAAGCCCAGCACTGACGGTGACCACGCTCTCAACGCTTGATACCTCGTGTGGTATGGCGAGTGAATTGATTTTCATGCGGATTCGTTCGGCTACCTCATAAGCTCCCGCCGTGTCGGTAGACGGCAATAACACGACAAACTCTTCCCCGCCAAAGCGCGCAACAAAATCGGTACTTCGGGGCAGGGTCGATGAAATAGTCTCGGCGATCCGCTTGAGTGTTACATCCCCGAGATCATGTCCATAAAAATCATTGTATTGCTTGAATGAATCGATATCAAAAAGCAGTAACGCCAGTTTTTGTCCTGATCTTTTGGCGGTATTTATTTCATCGGCAAGACGGCTATCATACGACCGGCGGTTAGGTATTTGGGTCAGAGCATCAGTCTCACTTAATCGTTTGTACTCTTCTTTAGCGTTTTCAATCTCAAGCGTTTTTTCTACAATTTGACGTTCGTTTTCTTTGCTTTGGGTAATGTCTCTAATAAACAGGCTGTAGCGATTATTGCCCGTTATCCCCGTATCCGTGATGGTGATTTGAATAGGCGTTTTATCTAGGTTTTTATGGCAGGCGAAATTTTCATATGACAGACCTTTGCTTTCCTGTGAGCCATCATTTAATTGCGTTAAGAGTCCATCAAAACCGCTAGAAATTAATGTTTTAATGGGTTTATTGATAACCTCGGAAGCTTCGTATCCAAATAACAGTGAGGCTGCGCGATTAAATAGCGTAATGATGCCATTATCATTGACCATCACAATAGCATCTGATGCAGAGTCGATAATATTGTCGTTAACAGCTTTTTTATTTGTTAGTAAACGTTCACCTTTTCTAAGCCAGATGATTAAGGTATATAGGAGGAAAATAGCTGAAACACTAAATAATGAAGTTAGTGTTATAATTTTTATCTGACTTTTAGCCAGTTTACTTCGTAGCTCAGTTAAGATGTGGCTCTTTTCTTTTTCGACCAGGTCACTAAGGCTTTTTATTTCAATAGCAATGGGTATTTGATTGGGTATTGCAGAATTGAATAATTCTTTTGCTGCTTCTGTGGTTTGTTCACCTAACAATTGAGAGGCCACCAGCATTTGAGTTTCAGCATTCTTAGCAGTGAGTTCAAGCAAGTCTTTAAAGGCGTTATTTTGTTGCTCTGTTAAAGAATAGTTTTTAAGCTCATCTCGATATTTTCTGAACTCAAACGCCTCATGAAACAACTGTTGGTATAAAGAATCCCTTATAAAATCATCGCGCTCATTGAGCATTTTTAGTAAAATTATGCTGCGATTTTGAACAATTTGGGATATTTTATAGATAAGATTGCTTTTTTCCTGAATAGCCAGAATAGCAAGTTCCGATTGTTTATACAGTTCATTTGCTTTATTACTTGCGTAATAGAGTGCCCACCCCGTGTATAAACAGAGAAAAAGAAGTGCGATAATGTATCGCTTACTACTCAGATTTTTAAAAGAGCGAGGCATTTTTTATTTTTTCAAGCCAACAAATCCATTTAGAGCTGGGTGTGATTTCTCATTTTAGCTGAATTTTCCATGAATAGAAAATTATCCGTAGCGCCGATGATGGATTGGACAAATCGACACTGTCGATATTTTCATCGGCTCCTATCTCCCAACGCCTTGTTGTACACAGAGATGGTGACGACTGGCGCGTTGCTATACGGTGACAAAGAGCGATTTCTAGCGTTCGATGGCTGTGAACAACCACTGGCTCTGCAATTGGGGGGCAGTGAACCTTTAGATATGGCGCAATGCGCTAAATTGGCTGAAGAAGCTGGTTATCAGGAAGTGAATATTAACGTAGGTTGCCCGAGTGATCGCGTGCAAAATGGACGCATTGGGGCCTGTTTGATGGCAGAGGCGTCGATAGTGGCGCAGTGTGTGTCAGAAATGCGCGATCGGGTGGCTATTCCTGTCACCGTCAAGACGCGTATCGGTATTGATGATTTTGATTCGCCAGAGTTTTTATTGAACTTTGTTGAAAGGGTCGCTAAAGCGGGTTGCGATACGTTTATTATTCATGCACGCAAAGCCATTTTAAATGGCCTTTCACCAAAAGAGAACAGGACAATACCGCCATTAAATTACGATCGGGCCTATCTGGTAAAAAGAGAGTTTCCACAACTTACGGTTGTCGTTAATGGCGGCATTAAAACGGTATCGGATATTCAGCGGCATTGGCAAAGCGTCGATGGGGTGATGATTGGTCGAGAGGCTTACCATAATCCTTTCTTTTTAGTTGACGTTGAACACGAGTTATTTCAAAGCCCTTTGCAGCAAAGGGCCCAGGTGTTGGATAAGTTTTTACCCTATATTGAAGCGCAACTAATTCAGGGTGTTGCCCTGCAGAGCATTACCCGACATATATTGGGACTTTTTGCAGCCCAGCCGGGCGGTAAATATTGGCGGCGGTATTTAAGCGAAAATGCGCGACATAAAAATGCAGGGCCAAAAGTTTTGTTGGCGGCGCTAGAGGCAATGAAGCCGCATGAGGCAATTATTTAACGGATATGAATTAATATAACGGTATACTTCTTAAACTTTATTTTAAGCCTGTTACGAACATGGAAAAACTGTACAAACAAATAATTTCTGACATTGGTGAAGACGTCGATCGCCAGGGCCTGGTTGATACGCCTAAGCGTGCGGCTAAAGCGATGTCTTTCTTAACCAGTGGGTATCAGAAAAACCTTGATGGCATCGTCAATGGCGCCATTTTTGACTCTGATGCGGATGATATGGTGATCGTTAAAAATATTGAGTTGTACTCAATGTGCGAACACCATTTATTGCCGTTTATTGGCAAGTGCCACGTCGCTTACCTGCCAAATGGAAAAGTGCTGGGTTTATCAAAGGTCGCACGAATCGTTGATATGTATGCGCGCCGTTTGCAAATTCAGGAACAACTTACGACACAAATAGCCGATTCTATTCTTCAGGTCACGGGTGCAAAAGGGGTGGCGGTGGTAGTAGAGGCCCAGCATTTATGTATGATGATGCGAGGTGTGGAAAAACAAAACTCACAAATGACGACGTCCAGTATGCTTGGACAATTCCGCAAAAACTCCGAAACCAGAGCGGAGTTTTTAAGCTTGCTTAAGATGGGTCAATAAACGTTAAAAATCATTTGAAATGAAAAAAACAGCGGTACTATTAGTTAATTTGGGAACACCTGAAGCACCAACAGAAGAAGCTGTCAGGGCGTACCTTAAAGAATTTTTATGGGATCCGCGCGTGGTGCAAATCCCTCGTTTTATTTGGTGGTTTATACTCAATTGGGCCGTATTGCGTACACGACCTGCGCAATCCGCCGAAGCGTATCAAAAAGTTTGGACCGAAGAGGGCTCGCCTTTGATGGTTTTTTCAAAACGTATCAAGCACAAGCTGCAGGCCTTAGCGAATATAAAAGAAAAAGGCAGGTACGAGTTTTTTCTTGGCATGCGCTACGGCTCGCCTTCCATTGCCTCTGTAATAGAAGAGATGAAAAGTAGGGCGCCTGATGATATTATTTTGCTGCCGCTTTACCCGCAATTTGCAACCTCTAGTACGGGAACGGCATGGCACGCGTTCCAGCAGGCGCTTAAAGAATGGAAAAACGCCCCCCGCAGTAAAACTATTATGGATTACCACGATAACGCGGCCTACATCAATACTCTGGCAGAAAGTGTTAAAAAACATTGGGCCAATAACGGACAGGCAGAATGCTTATTGATGTCTTTTCACGGGGTTCCAGTAAGGACGATTAAACAAGGCGATCCGTACTTATCGCATTGCACTAAAACGGCTGAATTATTAGCCAATAAACTGGGCCTGGATACCTCGCAGTGGCGACTGGTTTTTCAATCGCGGTTTGGTAAAGCCAAATGGATTCAACCGTATTGTTTGGATGTTCTTCAGGCGCTACCGAATGAAGGAATTCGGCGTATCGACGTGATCTGTCCAGGTTTTTCGGCTGACTGTTTAGAAACGCTGGAAGAAATTGCATTACAAAATAGAGACGTATTTCTAGCGGCGGGTGGTGAAAGCTATCGTTACATTGCCGCCTTAAATGATAATGATAGTCATATCGATGCTCTTTTTTCATTATTAGTTGAAAATGATAATACCGATTCTGAGGTCATTAAGGAGGTGTTTTAATGTCAAAATTTTTTGGTTCGGGGTCGGACTGCCCTTTATGTAGAATGATGCGAAGCCTGGCGTTTAGTGGCATTGGCGCGGCTATTGGTGCAGGCATTGGGAGTTTGTTTGATCTGCAAAAATCAGACGTCTGGATGAGTGCGGTTGCAGGTGCATTTGTTATGGTTTTTATTGTGATGAGGAAAATTGAGAAAAAATGAAATATATAGCATTAATGGCAGTCCTTCTGCTCAGCAGTGGCTGTTCAGAAGAGCAGCAAAATAGAATTTCTCGATTAGGCGTGAGTTGGTTAGAAGGTGACTATAAGGTTACTTTTTTTGAAGGTAGCCATAAAAAAGAATGGCTAGTGAAGGACGGTAAAGTCACCTCAGACCCACAAAAGGGTTATTACTATTTTTGGGTTAAAGAGGCTGGAAAAAAGAAATATGTACAAACTCCCATAGAACGAACCGTCATCGAAGAGTTATAACTCACTATAATGTGTGAATTGCTGGGGATGAGCGCCAACGTACCGACGGATATCTGTTTTAGTTTTAGTGGTTTGGTGAAAAGAGGCGGTGAAACAGGGACGCACCAGGACGGCTGGGGTATCGCCTTTTACGAAGGTAAAGGTTACCGATCATTTCATGACCCGGTAGCGAGCGCAAACTCCGAAGTGGCAAAATTCATTCAGCAATATTCGATAAAAAGCACGCAAGTGATCTGTCATATCAGAAAAGCAAACCGTGGCCGTGTATGTTTGGAAAACACGCACCCTTTCTCGCGAGAGCTTTGGGGGCAAGTATGGTCTTTTGCGCATAATGGACAATTGAAAGGGATAAAGAAAAAAGCATTGAGTAGTTTTTTACCCGTCGGTACGACCGACAGTGAGTACGCTTTTTGCTGGATACTGGGACAACTGCGAGAAGCTTTCCCCGTTAAACCAAATAGTAACGTTAAAATTAGACGAAGCATAGAAGGTTTGTTTCGTCAGCTGGCAAAACACGGTGTTTTTAATGTATTGATGGGTGATGCGAGTCACTTATATAGCCACTGTAATACCAAACTTTCCTGGTTAACGCGGCAGGCGCCTTTCGAAGAAGCGCAATTGTTAGATGCTGATATGAGTGTTGATTTTAAAAAAGAAACCTCTGATACCGATGTGGTCACGGTGATAGCGACTGAGCCGTTAACGTCAAACGAACAATGGACGAAAATGGCCGCGGGGGAGTTCAGCGTTTTTCATCTAGGGAAAAAACAATTTACCAGTCTTTGCTAGTGGCTAAAAAATAGCGAATACGTTTGAGCGAATTGTTCTTCTACCTCGGCTGCCACGGGTGTAATAACACTGTACGGCAGGTCCAGATGCATCCACACGCGATCTTCAGGCGACACGTTTTCAAAAATACTTTCTTCAGATGAGGCGTCAGCGTGTGCGAGCTTATTAGCCAGATAAACGATCATGGTTTCATCCTGGTGGCTGGTCGCACGTTCAGGCTGATGGTGAAAATACGCTGCGTTTTGAATGGACTCGGGTATTTTCCACATTTCTAACAAGGCACCACCAATATCAGCGTGACTAAAACCGAAGGTAGATATTTCCGCATCAAGCTCGCCGACTTGATTAGCCCTGGTGAGCAATGCAGCCGCGCGGGCCAGGTCTGGTGCTTTTGTATATAAAATCAACCGACCAATATCATGTAGTAACGCACTGATAAAGACGGAAGAGAGTTGTCGTTTTTTGGGATGTCTCTCGGCAAGGAATTTGGCAAACAAAGCGACCCTTAAACTATGCGACCAGAATTCGCGCATATTGAGTATTGAGTTTGGCATGTTAGAGAATTTTTCAACCACGCTGGTCGTCATAACCAGTAAACGAATTTCGCGGTTGCCTAAAATCGTAATAGCCTGATCTATAGATTTAACCATAGCCGGGAAGCCAAAAAAAGCTGAATTGACTATCCTCAGCATGCGTGCGGATAACGATGGATCCTGCTGAATAATTTTTGCAAGGTCGTTGGCATTTTTTGTATCGTCGTCAAGCGTTTTCGTTACGCGCATAAAAACCTCTGGCGCGGAGCACAGGTCTATGTCTCCGGTTAAAAAGTCTTTGAGAGTTAAAATATTTGCAGCTGAGCCTGTCATGACATAACCCTAGCAGAAAATAATAAAATTATTAGACCGCCTGGCAAAAAAAGCCAAATAAACTAAGCTTTTAATAGTTTATATAAATTTTTTTGAGATGTAATTATTATCAGCATCGGTGAATATACAAGGGGTTTGTTAACAGTAATTTCAATCCATTATAAATTATTGTTGACATTGTATTAAGTACAGGCTTAAAGTGATTGATAGCAAAGAGAATTATTTATACGATTCGAGAAATAAATCGAACTCAAGTCTGAAATAAAACTCAGACGGTAAATGGAAGAGATAGTTAAAATGAATCAGCTGGATAGATTAAAAGAAAAAAACATCCTAATCATTGAGCACGATAAAGAGCGCTTAGCTGTGCTGCAAAATATATTATCTAAGGCTGGCTATAGAAAATTAATTTGTGCTGCGGATCAAGAACAGGTATTCGAAGTCATTCGTCCATTTCAGGGAAAAATTGATGAGATAGGCGTTATCCTTTTAGATTATCAATTACCACAAAGTGACACACTAAAATTTAGCCAACTGCTCACTACCCTAGATGGGCACGATGCTATTCCCCTGTTGTTTTTAGCGGACAAAACGATAACGCTGGACGATGAGTTGGTAGGCAGATGTCACGAAGCTAATGCAGCAACCATTATCCATTACCCAAGTAAAGACGGCGAGATTATTCCCTTGATTAGTCTGGCGTTAGCATTGAAAAATGAACGCGATGAACGAATAGCTCATGAAGAGAAGCTAGTCAGTGAATTGTCAGAAAGACGCATTATGGAGGCGCGACTACAATATTTAGTAGCGCACGATGAGCTGACGGGTCTATCTAATAGAAGCGGTCTTGAAAAAGCCTTGGATTTTGCCATTTTACGCTGTAATAACTTTAAACAACACGGAGCCTTGCTGGATATCGACCTAGATCAATTCAAAGTGGTTAATGATATTGAAGGACATGAAGTCGGTGACCGTTTGCTAGTTGAAATGGCTGTACTTATCCGATCCACACTGGATAATAATGCGTTTATTTCACGCGTGGGTTCAAATTTATTCCAGGTATTGCTCAGTAAAGTGCAAAAAGACAAAGCGCTTGATATTGCCGAGCAGTTGCGCATGACCATTGATGAGTTTGACTTTAAATCAGGTGATAATACCTACAATATTTCTGCTAGTATTGGTGTGGCTCTTTTGGCTCCGCTTGAAAAAATAAGACGACCAAGTGAGCTGATGTCTAAGGCACATCACGCGTGTTATAGCGCTAAGACTTTAGGCAGGAATAGGGTGAGTTTATTTGAAGGAGATGACGAGCACCTTATCACTTTGAGAGACGACGCTAAATGGGTACCACAGATTCGTCGGGCATTAAGCGAAGATTTGTTCCAATTAGTGTTTCAACCCGTCGTGAAAATGTCTGACGGACGTGTTTCTCACTATGAAACATTGTTACGTATGGTCGGTGAGGGTAATGAATTATTAAGCCCAGAACATTTTATTTCGGTCGCTGAACGGATGGGGCTTATCCACCATATAGATTTATGGGTTGTGTCACACATCATCGATTACATTGCTGCGCTACCAAAATCTAAAGAAGATATTTGTTTTACGGTCAATTTATCTAGTCACGCCCTTCAGGGCGATTATTTATTACCAGTGCTAAAGAAGAAACTGGAGGCAACGTGGATCTCACCATCACGACTAACGTTTGAAATAACAGAAACCGCCGCCGTTACCAATTTTGAAAAAACGCGTTTAATGGTTTCTAAAATTAGAGCCTTAGGCTGCCGCTTTGCGTTGGACGATTTTGGCGCTGGTTTTAGTTCTTTTAATTATATTAAAAACTTTCCCGTTGATTACTTGAAAATTGATGGTCAATTTATTAATAACCTTGCCGTTGATCAAGCAGATCAGGTGCTCGTTAAATCAATGATAGACGTGGCGCATAGCCTTGGTAAAAAGGCGATAGCAGAATACGTGTCGAATGCTGAAATACTGAGGTTATTAAAAGAATTTGGTGTCGATTATATTCAGGGCTACTTAGTAGGTGTGCCAGCTGTAGAGTTATTGACAGACACGCACGTTTCAATAAATGGCTTAATGAATAAACCCATCGATATTGAGAAATTAATCACCATATAAAAGTTTTTATATGACATGATATCTGGCCGAATATCCCGGCATTTGTGCTGTGATCTAGTTAAAGCGTCGAATGTATGGCTAAGCCAAAACCCCAATCAAAACCTCGTAAAAGAACCACTAAAAAAGTAAAAGTCAAAAGCAAAGCCAGCTTCTTTTTTAACCGTTTTTTCTTCAAGCTGGTACTTGCTTTAGTCGTTATTGGAACGGCATACGTATTTTACCTGGACTACCTCGTGCGCACTCAATTCGAAGGTAAACGATGGGAGTTGCCCGCGCACGTTTATGCTAATCCCGTTGAGCTGTATCAAGGTTTGTCACTAACGGTGCGCCAATTTGAATCCTTATTAGCCGATTTGCACTATCGACGTACTAGGAATTTATCGTCTGGAGGGGCTTATTCCCGCTCAGGCCAAGTGTTTTCCCTCAAAACGCGTGCATTTACTTTCTGGGACGGCAAGGAAAAATCTAAAACCGTTAAAGTATCTTTTAATCAGCATACTATTTCAGCTATCCATGATTCGGCCACTGGTAAAGCAATTGCTCTACTTCGCTTAGATCCGGTCAAAGTAGGTAGTTTTTACCCGAGTCATAAAGAAGATAGAATTCTAGTACGAATTGATGAGGTCCCCCGCACCTTAATCGACGGTCTGGTTGCCATCGAAGATCGAGACTTTTATCAGCACTATGGAGTGTCTGCTAAATCCATCTTGAGGGCAATGTGGGAAAACTTAAAAGCGGGAGGTGTCGTGCAAGGCGGTAGTACGCTTACCCAACAGCTAGTTAAGAATTTCTATTTAACCTCGGAAAGAACGCTTTGGCGCAAAATAAAAGAAGCCGTAATGGCCATTATCCTTGAAATTCGGTACCAAAAAAATGAGATTTTAGAAGCTTACTTAAACGAAGTTTTTCTCGGGCAAGATGGCGAAAGATCGATTAATGGTTTCGGAATGGCCAGCGTTTTTTACTTTAATAAGCCGCTCGTGGAACTAAAACCACACCAGGTAGCATTACTTGTCGGTTTGGTTAAGGGGCCGTCGTATTATGATCCACGCAGGCACCCAGATCGCGCCATTGAAAGACGTAACTTAGTGTTAAACGAGATGGTTGCTCTGGACTTATTGCCTAAACAGCAAAGCATAGCGGCGCAACGTTTTGCTATTGATATATCGCCTTTTAAACAAGTTAAGAGTTCACGTTTTCCTGCCTTACTCGATCTGGTTAAAAGACAGCTGGGTCGTGATTACAAGGAAGAAGATATCAATTCAGAAGGCTTAAATATATTCTCGACCTTGGACTACACCATTCAAACAACAGCCGAAAAGCTTTTTAAACGGAAACTGGAAGCGCTGAATAAACAATACGCGATTGAACCAGGACAGTTGCAGGGCGCAATGGTGATTACACGTCGTGAAAGTGGTGAAATTGTTACCATAATTGGTGATAGAAACCCTCAGTTTAGTGGTTTTAATCGCGCTTTAGATGCATTAAGACCGATTGGATCGCTGGTTAAACCCGCGGTGTATTTAACCGCCTTATCCCAACCGTCTAAATACACGCTCATCAGTCTGCTTGATGATACGTCGATCAGTTTAAAGCAACGTTCCGGAGAGCTTTGGGCGCCGAAAAACTACGACAAGGTCGAGCACGGCCTGGTGCCATTACATACCGCTTTGGCGCACTCTTATAATTTGGCCACGGTTAAATTGGGAATGGAGTTGAAGGTACCCAATGTTAAGCTGACTTTAGAAGCTCTTGGTGCTTCGCGTCCACTTAAACCCTACCCATCGTTGCTACTTGGAGCTACTCCGATGTCTCCCTTTGACGTCACGCAAATTTATCAAACCCTGGCCGGTGAAGGTTTTTACAGTCAACTCAGATCAATTCAGTCGGTAACATCAAGCGAGCACTCGGCCCTTCAGCGTTACCCACTCAGCGTTCACCAGGTGGCTGATCCATCCGCTGTTTATTTAGTTAATACAGCTTTGCAAGAAGCTGTGTCTAGTGGTACTGGGCGATCAGCCTACCAGCAAATATCGCCAGACTTTAAATTCGCTGGCAAAACAGGCACGACAGATGACCTCAGAGATAGCTGGTTTGCTGGCTTTAGCGGTGATTATTTAGCGGTTGTTTGGTTAGGTCTGGACGATAATAAGCCTTCCAAATTAACAGGTGCTAGCGGAGCATTGCAAGTTTGGTCTAGCGTTATGGCTGCTATTTCAAGGCAAAATGTGCGACTTACACAACCCGAGGACATTGAATATGTGTGGGTTGACTCGTTGGGATATCGAGCTAATGAGTTTTGTGCGAATGCTGTACAATATCCATTTATAAAAGGCTCCGCTCCGACAGAATTTTCGCCGTGCGTTGGGACTATTGGCGGGGCATTGGAACGTGCAAGTCGCTGGTTAGATGGCGTGATAAATGACAGATAAATGAAGATAAAATTAATATCCCTGGTTTTGCTAACGCTTGTCCTGTCGGCGTGTGCTGATTTATCAATGTATAAGCAGGTACCCGCACCAGTGGGTCGATCAGGTGAGGCAGCCGCGTATCCTTCTTCACAAACGCCGGGTACGGCCAAAACGTATCCGATGGATGACCCAGCTCAAGCCGATGCTGACAACAGTTACGGCGTTCAAAGCAAACCCGTTCCTGAGGCACAAAACCCGGCTGTTATTGCGTTACTCGATAACGCTCTAAATGAAAGTGAACAAGGGCAGTTCGACGTCGCGGCGTCTAAGTTAGAGCGCGCGGTGCGTATCGCGCCTCGTGATCCTGTTGTGTGGCACGAATTAGCAAAAATACGCTTGCAACAAAACAAGCTTGATATGGCCATCAGTCTGGCTAAAAAGTCTAATGCATTGATAGAAAATGATAATAATTTGCTGCGCAATAACTGGATATTAATAGCAAAAAGTTATGAGCTAGCAGGAAATGCAGAGTTGGCAAGGCAGGCCCGAATTAACGCAAACAGGCTGTATTAGTTTATGCCGTTGCCGACAAACATTTATTCCGTTGATAAGCTGATAGAACAAGCCCGGCAACTGGCGGCAGACTACAAAAGAATGACCGATAAACCGTTACCAGGTGTTAGTAATGAAATTGCAGAGCACGACGCTGCAAAGCTAATAGGACTGGAACTCTGTAAGGATCGTTCTGCGGGCTTTGATGCAAGGCGTATTGCAGCGACAGGGCCGCAGCGTATTCAAATCAAAGCCAGAACCATTTTCAATGATAACTACCGAGGTCAGCGGCTTGGACAGCTTAAACTCGATAAAGAATGGGATTCGGTAATGTTGGTGTTAATGAATGACGACTATATGCCGATTGAAATATTTGAAGCGACGCGGCACGATATTTTCGACAATTTGAATGATAACTCAGGTCGTATGAAACGAGGAGCGATGTCGGTTGCGAAGTTCCGCAATATAGCTACCTTGGTCTGGACGCAAGAAGAAGGCCTTGATGGTTCTGCCTGGCATGAATAAAACAACTCACTGACTCTACAGCGGATACTCTTTTGCACGATCTCGAATCAATATTCGGCTCCAACGGTGAGCTGGTTAAAGTTATCAAAGGTTTTCAGCCGCGTAAGGGGCAGTTATCGATGGCGCAAGCTATTGAGCAGGCCATTGAACGACAAACGCACCTGGTAGCCGAAGCGGGCACCGGTACGGGTAAAACTTTCGCGTACCTTGTGCCTGCTATTTTATCGGGCAAAAAAACGATCATTTCAACCGGTACACGTAACCTCCAGGATCAAATTTTTGAGAAGGATTTCCCCCTGGTTCGCGATGCGCTAAAAGTGCCCGTACAGGCGGCTATGTTAAAAGGCCGCTCCAATTACCTGTGTTTATATCGGCTGGATCAGGCTCAAATACAAACCTCTGGCTTTGATAAAGAGCTGGAGGCAGAACTGAGGGAAATACAACGTTGGTCAAATCAAACGACTAATGGTGATATCGTAGAAGTTTCCTCAGTCGCAGAGGATTCGGCTGTTTGGCAGCAAGTAACCTCTACCGCGGACAATTGCTTAGGGCAAGAATGTCCGATGGTGGCCGAATGCCACCTGTTAAAAGCAAGAAAGACGGCGCAAGAAGTTGATGTATTGATTGTCAATCACCACCTGCTTTGTGCGGACTGGTCACTAAAAGATGATGGGTTTGGCCAATTATTACCCGAAGCAGAATTAATTATTATAGATGAGGCCCATCAGCTAATTGATACCGCCTCGCGATTTTTAGGCATCTCGCTGAGCGCGCGCCAAATTCTGTCACTACTCAGTGATATCAATGTTGAGCAATTGAAAGTCGCCTCGGATACCCCGGCGTTGATCGATTTAGCCCAGGTGATTAATGAGGATATACGTGAACTGCGTAAATTAATGCCAGACCAGTCAGTAAAAGGTTCGTGGGATGAGCTGGAAGACTTAAACAACTTTTCACACGCTCTGAATTGCCTGTGTGATCGATTAGAGCAATTATTTAAAGTGCTGACTAAATCGGCTGTCCGTTCTAAAGGTCTAGAGTCCTGCTGGAAAAGGTGTGAAGACATATTACAACGTTTAAAGCTTTTCCTTAAACAGGATAAGGAAGACTGGATTCAATGGTTTGAAACCTTCCACAGAAGCTTTTCTTTTTACCGAACGCCGCTGGATATATCGAAAATGTTCGCAAATTTTGCTTTCGCTACAGAAGCCAGTTGGGTTTTCACCTCGGCCACCTTGTCGGTTAATGGCAAGTTTGATTTTTTTACCCAGCGATTAGGTTTGCAGGAAGCCGAAACGGGGATGTGGGAAAGCCCGTTTGACTTTGTGCACCAATCATTGATGTACGTACCCAGTGGCTTGCCCGAACCGCGAGATCGAGACTATACAGCGGTCATGATCGAAAAAATCATTCCTGTATTAGAAGCCAGCGAAGGCCGCGCTTTTATTCTTTTCACCAGTCATCGAGCATTGCAGGAAGCGGCCACTATTTTGTTAGCAGAAACAAATTTCAAACTTTTGGTTCAGGGTGATTTGCCAAAGCAACAAATGCTGGAAACGTTCCGGCGTTCAGATAGGGCTGTATTGTTGGGAACCGCCAGCTTTTGGGAAGGTGTTGACGTGCGCGGTGAAGCACTGTCGTGTGTGATTATTGATAAACTGCCGTTTGCTTCGCCGGGCGATCCAGTGACAAAAGCCAGATTGGCCTATATGGAGGCAAATGGGCAATCACCTTTTTCCGACTTTCAACTTCCCTCGGCGGCACTCACCCTTAAACAGGGCGTTGGTCGACTTATTCGTGACGTGGAAGATAAAGGCGTACTGGTTTTATGTGACCCAAGGTTGTCGAGTAAAGGCTACGGCAAAATTTTTGTTAAATCATTACCATCGATGCCTATTACGCAAGATATAAATGACGTGAATCGTTTTTTCCATCGTATCAATAGCCCTGCAAAGTCAGCAAAAAGCGCATGAAAATACTCGCCATTGAAACCGCAACAGAAGCCTGTTCAGCGGCGCTATTAATCGGTGACGAAGTGATTGATCGCTTCCAGATAGCGCCACGGGAACATGGAAATTTAATTTTGCCGATGCTCGATGAGTTGTTGGCAGAAGCTGGCATCAACTTACAACAACTGGACGCCTTGGCCTTTGGCCGAGGCCCCGGTTCGTTCACCGGTGTTCGGATGGCAACGGGAGTTATTCAGGGCCTGGCGTATGGGGCAGGCCTGCCCGTTGCGCCGATATCAACACTAGCCGCTTTAGCGCAACAAGCAGTGGCTGCACATGAAGGTAAAACAATTTACGCCGCGCTAGATGCAAGAATGGGCGAGGTGTACTGGTGTGAATATGTCGTCCGTCATGCGGTCTTGCAACAGGTCAGCGATGAGGCGGTTAGAGCGCCCAATAAAATTCATGCTGAACACGGGAAAATGGCTGTCGGCATTGGTCACGGCTGGAGAACGTACGCTGAAGAATTGTCGCAGCTAGTTAAAGCTGATGAGTTATTTATATTGCCTGATGCATTGCCAGCAGCAAAAGAAGTGGCATTCTTAGCAAAAGAGGCGGTAAGAAATGGGCGTACAGTTGCCGCAGAAAGCGCACAACCGGTTTATTTGCGCGATAATGTAGCAAAGAAAAAAGCGCAACAATAAGATGGCCAAATATATAGAAATTCACCCCGAAAATCCGCAGCAACGCTTAATTCAGCAGGTAGTTGATATTATTCGTGGTGGCGGTGTTATCGCTTACCCTACCGACTCGTCATACGCCTTAGCGTGCCATTTGGGGGATAAGCAAGCGATTGATCGCATTCGACAGATTCGTCGTATTGACGACAAACATAATTTCACCCTGGTGTGTCGCGACCTAACCGAAATTTCCAGCTACGCACAGGTCAATAACGACACCTATCGTTTACTCAAAACGTTGACTCCAGGCGCGTTTACCTTTGTGTTAAAGGCGACCAAAGAAGTGCCGCGCAGGTTGCAGCACCCGAACAGAAAAACCGTCGGCATCAGGGTACCGGATAATCTGGTGGCGCAAAAAATTCTGGAAGCACTTAACGAACCTATGTTGACCAGCACGTTAATTTTGCCAGGTGAACGCGAAGCGATAGCCGATCCTTATGATATTAATAACAGCATAGGGCGTTGGCTAGATGCCGTCGTTGACGGTGGTGTGATACCGTACCAACCAACAACGATGGTGGTTTGGGATAATGATTTCCCTGAAATAGTACGCCAGGGCAAAGGAGAGGCTGATTTTATTGCACAAAAAGGTAACGAATAATGCCGATGGATGAATTGAGTTTGGCGGGTCGTATAGCGATTTGGGCGCTGCCCATTATTTTTGCTATTACCGTTCACGAGGTGGCGCACGGCTGGGTCGCCAGTAAATTGGGTGATCAAACGGCGAAGAGTTTGGGCCGTTTAACCTTAAACCCTATTAGTCATATGGATCTGGTTGGAACGGTTATCGTTCCAGTTGTTCTATTACTACTGGGTGGCTTTATGTTTGGCTGGGCAAAACCTGTCCCGGTGAATTGGCATAATTTAAATAACCCAAAAAGGGATATGGTTTATGTCGCGATAGCGGGGCCATTAGCCAATCTTTTTATGGCCCTCGCATGGGGCGTGTTAATGAAAATTGGTTTCTTGTTAGGCGACTCTAACGAATTTATTTCAACACCGCTCATTTATATGGGTTATGCCGGTATCTATATTAATATCATTTTGATGGTGTTAAATTTACTGCCGATCTTGCCGTTGGATGGTGGGCGAGTGCTAGCGGGTTTGTTGCCAAATAGGGCCAGTTTTCAGTTTAGTAAGTTAGAACGGTTCGGCTTACCTATTTTAATCGTTATAATTGCGATGGGCTGGTTATCCAAGATTCTCGGCCCACCGGTGTATTTTATACAAATCAGCATTTTTAAAATGTTAGGTCTCTAGGAGGAAAGGTGAGTTCAGAAGTACCAGCACAATATCGTCGGGTTTTATCAGGCATGCGACCGACAGGTCAATTACACTTAGGCCACTACCACGGCGTTCTTAAAAACTGGATTGAGCTCCAGCAAACCTACAAGTGCTATTTCTTCGTCGCCGATTGGCACGCGTTAACGACGCACTATGAAGACCCTTCCATTATTGCCAACAGCACCTGGGATATGGTGATTGATTGGCTAGCTGCGGGTGTAGACCACGGTTTGGCGGACTTGTTTATCCAGTCCAGTATTCCTGAGCACGCAGAGCTGCATTTATTGCTGTCGATGATCACTCCGCTCGGTTGGCTAGAGCGGGTACCCAGTTATAAAGATCAGCAAGAAAAATTAAAAGAAAAAGACTTGGCGACCTATGGTTTTTTAGGTTACCCCTTGCTGCAAAGCGCAGATATTCTGATGTATAAAGCAGGCTTAGTACCAGTTGGAGCTGATCAGGTGGCGCACGTTGAATTAACCCGTGAGGTCGCCAGACGATTTAATTATCTGTATGGCCGCGAACCCGATTTCGAAGAAAAATCTGAAGCGGCGATCAAAAAAATGGGTAAAAAGAACGCCAAAATGTTTATCAAGTTGCGCAATGCCTATCAGCAAGAGGGCGACCAGGAAGCGCTAGGTGTTGCTCGAGCCTTATTAGAAGCGCAACAGAACATTACCGTTGGCGATAAAGAGCGTTTATATGGCTATATAGAAGGTTGCGGCCGAGTCGTGCTACCAGAGCCAAAGGCATTATTGACTAAATCGCCAAAAATGCCCGGTTTAGACGGACAAAAAATGTCCAAGTCTTATAACAATACCATCGCCTTGCGCGATGAACCGGAAGACGTTGAGAAAAAATTGCGCACCATGCCTACAGATCCTGCCAGGGTCCGCAGGACAGACCCGGGTGACCCCGCAAAGTGCCCGGTATGGCAATTTCACGAAGTGTATTCAGATGAAAAAACCTGCGACTGGGTGCAGCAGGGCTGTCGCTCGGCGAGTATAGGCTGCCTGGATTGCAAACAACCCGTTATTGAGGCTGTTTTGCATGAGTTGAAACCTATACAAGAGCGGGCAAAAGAATACACAGAACAGCCAGACTTAGTGCGCTCAATAGTGAATGAAGGTAACGAAAAAGCTCGAGATGTAGCGAAAGAAACGCTTGAAGAAGTTAAGTCCGCGATGGGTATTAACGTACTTTAATCCAGCTCGAAGGTTATATTACTTAAGCAATAAAAAAGGCTGCTATATAGCAGCCTTTTTGCTTAAGTAGAGTTAGCTATCAGAAGCGTCGGCCAATACCGATACCCCAAACAATAGGATTTACGTCGATATCAACTTTAATACTGGCACCATTTTTAATGTGGGCATCTGCACTGATATCGATATACTTAACGTCGAAGTTTACGAACCAGTCTTCATTCATATCAATATCTACACCAGCTTGAGCAGCGAGGCCCCATGAGTCGTCGATATCAATGTCTGCTCCTGGAGCATCTAGCCCACCTTTAACTTTTGAGTCAAAAAAGTGGGTGTAATTAACACCAGCGCCAACGTAAGGGCGGATATTTGAATCGGGAGAAAAATGGTATTGTAGCGTTAAGGTAGGGGGCAAAACTTTAGTGCTTGCAACTTTACCTAAGCCACCTAGTGATGTGCTTACATCGTGTTCTGTATAGGCCAGGATAAGTTCAAGTCCCCAATGACGCTCAAGCATATAGGTGAAATCTAGTTCAGGCATAGTGTCACTATCAACACTAGCTTCTATGCCAGTGTTAGCACCATTAATTGAAATACCACTGCTATCATCTTGAGGGTCGACATTAATAATACGAGCACGAACGAGAATATCTCCGGCCTCATAAGCCATAACGGGTGTTGCTACGACACTAACCCCAAGTGCTGCTACTAAACAGGCAATTTTTTTTTAAGTTTCATTATGTACTCCATTTTGGATTGAATTGTTGTTCTTGAGGAGCATCATACTTTCTTGCTACGTTAGCTATGTTGATCTAAATCAAGTTATATTTATTTTCGCTAAGGCTTGTTGTTTTTTGGGTGAATTAGCTCGTTGAATAGCTTAGATTAGGGCCTTAAGTTTGCTTAATATTTTTCTAACTAAGTTACAATTAAAACTATTTATTATCTTGGAAATAAAAATAATGTCCGAATTTAAAAATGTAAATATCATAAAAAAAGCCAATGTGTATTTTGATGGCAAGGTCGTGAGTAGAACGGTTAAGTTTGCAGACGGTTCCATCAAGACCCTGGGCTATATGATGCCTGGTGATTATAATTTTGGTACCGAGGCGGCTGAAGTGATGGAAATTTTAGCGGGGCAACTTGATGTGCGCTTGCCGGGTTCGCAAGAATGGCTAACGGTTAGGATGGGAGAGTCATTTGATGTGCCGGCGAATTCTAATTTTGATTTAAAAATTCATCAAGCAACAGATTATTGTTGTTCATATATCGATTAATTAGCGTGCGAGTTTGTAAACTGACATCACTTTGTAACCAAAGGATTGTAGTTTATATTTTCACCCATTATTAAGGCTAACTATGAAAAGTTATCGAAAACCGAGACGAACTAAGATTGTTGCGACATTAGGCCCAGCTACGGACGATCCAGCCGTGCTGGAAGAGCTGCTAAGGGCAGGCGTTGACGTAGTCCGTTTAAACTTTTCGCATGGTCAGGCGGACGAGCAAAGAGAACGCGCTCGTCTTGTGCATGAATTGTCTGTAAAGATAGGTCGCCACGTTGGGATTTTGGCAGATTTGCAAGGGCCTAAAATTCGTATAGCCCAATTCAAGGATAATAAGGTGCTGTTAGCTGACGGCGCGGATTTTGTTATTGATGTGAACTTAACCGTGTCTGATGGCGATGCTACTCAAGTCGGCTGTATCTATAAACAATTGGCTGACGACGTATCGAGTGGTAATCGACTATTGTTAGACGATGGGCGCATTGTGCTGGAAGTGAATTCGGTCGAAGGTGGAAAAATTAACTGTACGGTTGTCGTTGGTGGCGAACTATCCAACAATAAAGGTATCAACCTTCAGGGTGGTGGCTTATCGGCTAACGCTCTTACCGATAAAGATAAGCAGGATATTATTACGGCCGCTGAGATTGGTGTGGATTTTATTGCGGTTTCATTTCCGCGCAATGCAGATGATATGAATCATGCCAGAGCCCTGGTTGAAGCGGCTGGAAGTCATGCTTTCTTGGTGGCTAAAATTGAACGCGCAGAAGCACTCGACGTACTAGAAGAAATTATTGATGCCTCTGATGTTGTGATGGTTGCACGTGGTGATTTAGGCGTAGAAATAGGCGACGCTAATTTACCGCCAGTACAAAAAAACATTATTCGTTTAGCGCGCGATAGAAATACGATCGTTATAACGGCGACCCAAATGATGGAATCGATGATTCAAAACCCAATTCCAACCCGCGCAGAGGTGTTTGACGTAGCCAATGCAGTGGCCGATGGAACCGACGCCGTAATGCTCTCGGCGGAAACGTCGGTCGGCAAATACCCCGTTAAAACGGTCGAAGCAATGGGGCGTATTTGTGAAGAAACTGAGCGTCAACCGAGGTCTACTATCTCAAGGCACCGTATGGGTAAACAATTTACCAGGATCGATGAGGCGATAGCTTTATCGGCTATGTACGTGGCCAACCACACCGACATTAAAGCCATAGCCGCATTTACTGATACCGGTTCAACACCGATGAGAATGTCCAGAATTAGTTCGGGCATCCCTATTTTTGCGATGGTGCCTGATGAAACAATTTGTCGCCGTGTAACGCTATACAGAGGCGTTGTGCCGATTTTAATCAAGCTCAAACCGGACAGTTCAATAAATGTTAATCAGGCGGCAATGACGAGACTGAAGCAGCTTGAGATTGTGGAGAAAGACGATCTGGTCATTATCACAATGGGAGAGTTAATCGGCAGTCACGGTGGTACAAATACCATGAAGATTATGCAAATCGAATAATCTTCATGAGGGTTATTAAAGCAGAGCCACAGTCTTTTAATGAGTTATTTGATTCGCTTTGTTATGCTTAGCAGTATTTAATCGACCGTAAAAGAAATTATCGGAATGGAACAGCCACCTATTAATGTAGTGCCAATCCAGCAGTCTCTGGTACTGGTTGACGGTAAGCCTTTTTATGAATTGCCCGACGATTTATATATCCCACCGGATGCGTTAGAGGTGTTTTTAGACACATTTGAAGGGCCGCTGGACTTATTGCTGTATCTTATTAAACACCAAAATTTGGATATTCTTAATATCCCGGTACTAAAGATCACCGAGCAATACATCGAATATATCGCACTCATGCAAAATTTACGCATGGAACTGGCGGCCGAATATTTAGTTATGGCGGCTATGCTGGCAGAAATTAAATCTAAAATGTTGCTGCCTAAGCAACACGAAGAGTCGGCAGAGGAAGAAGACCCTCGCGCCGAATTGATCAGGCGTCTACAAGAATATGAGCGTTATAAACGAGCGGCTGAGGATATTGATGCGCTTCCTCGCTTATATCGCGATAATTTTCTGGCCACTGTAGATCTGGTGATAGATAAGGTGGATAAACCCTTGCCGGATGTTGAGTTAAGTGCCATTTTGATCGCCTTCCAGGACGTACTACGGCGTGCAGAAAAATTTACCCACCATCAAATTCAACGAGAAACATTATCTGTGAGGGAGAGAATGTCGAGAATTTTAACCAGGCTGAGCAAAACCGAAGAGTTTTTAGCTTTTCATCAATTTTTTTCGTTGCGAGAAGGCAGGGCGGGAGCGGTAGTCACTTTTTTGGCCGTGCTGGAGTTATCTAAAGAGGGCCTGATTGAAATTGTTCAAGGCGAGCCGCTGTCAGAAATTTGGATCAAACCGGTGTTTGAATAATGGATATTGAAATAAAAGACATCATCGAAGCGTCATTATTTGCCGCCAATGAACCGCTATCTATTAGTGAGTTGCAGAACTTGTTTATGCTCGAGGAACGCCCTGATCAGCATCTGCTTCGAGCAACGATTAAACAGTTATTAAAAGAGTATTCAGATAGGCCGATTGAGTTGGTCGAAACCGCCAGTGGATACCGTTTCCAGGTTAAATCTGAATATTCATCCTGGGTTGCAAGATTATGGGAAGAAAAACCTGTAAAATACAGCCGTGCGCTACTAGAAACTTTAGCAATTATTGCCTACCAACAACCAGCAACACGCGGCGAAATAGAAGAGATCCGTGGCGTTGCGGTCAGCACCAACATTATGCGAAGCCTGCAAGAAAGAGACTGGATTCGTGTTATTGGCCACAAAGAAGTGCCAGGACGCCCAGCTTTATACGCCACGAGCAAAGAGTTTCTTGATTACTTTAATTTGCAAACACTAGCGGATTTGCCACCGCTGGCTAGTTTAATGGATATTAATTTATTGCCGGACAAAGACCTGCAATTAAACCTGGGTGACAATGCCCCAACAAATAAAGAAGTTAACCACTATGAAAAAGAACCCGCTAGAGAGCCTACCACCGAAAACATCCAATAAACCTAAACGCGCAGAGCCCGAGCGAATACAAAAACTGCTAGCGCAAGCGGGTTTAGGCTCACGCAGACAAGTTGAAAAGTGGATAGCCGATGGCTCCATTATTGTAAACGGCGTGGTGGCAAAATTAGGCGATAAAATCAGCGTCCGAGATGAAATAAGACTCAGGGGGAAGCCGGTTAAATTAGAAGGTAAACTACAGGTCGACACACAGGTGCTTATTTACCACAAGCCCGCTGGCGAAATAGTTAGTAAGAGAGATCCAGAAGGTCGCCCGAGTGTTTTTAAACACTTACCGAAGTTGAAAAGTGGGCGCTGGATATCAGTGGGTCGGCTTGATCTAAATACCCAGGGCTTATTAATATTTACCAATGATGGCGAACTGGCCAATAAACTGATGCACCCCTCGCAACAAATTGATCGTGAATACGCCGTACGAGTGATGGGCGTGGTCAACGACGAAATGCTTGAACGATTGGTTAATGGGGTAGAGCTGGAAGATGGAAAGGCCCGCTTCGAGGATATTCATGAGTCCGGTGGGGCAGGTATAAACCGTTGGTACCACGTGGTGGTAGCAGAAGGGCGTAATCGCGTCGTTAGGCGCTTATGGGAGTCGCAAGACTGTAAAGTAAGTCGTTTAATCAGGGTTCGTTATGGTACTGTCTTTTTGCCGCCTGGCTTACCAGCAGGTCGGCACCAATTTTTAGATAAAAAAGAAGTAACAGAGCTTAAACGAATTACCAGTCTTTAAGCACTCACTACCCTATTTCTACCTGTTTTCTTCGCTTCGTATAAGGCTTTATCCGCGCGGTGCATTATAGCTTCAAGCGTATCGTCTGCCTGTTGCTGTGCTAAACCGATACTGACGGTGAAGTTAAAGCTTTTTTCAGCCTGTTGAATGTCGATATTTTGTACGGCTTTTCTTAATCGTTCTGCCAATAAGTTAGCGCCTTCTAAATCGGTGCTGCTCAGTAATATTGCAAACTCTTCGCCACCGAGACGAAAAATATGATCACTTTCACGGGCGGTTTCTTTAATGCATTGAGTTAGAGCGATGAGTGCTTTGTCTCCCATTACGTGACCATACGTGTCATTGACCTTTTTGAAAGAGTCTATATCCAACATTAACAGCGTTAAATCGGCGTGGTGACGTTTGCTTAAGGCCATTTCTTTTTGAAATACGGACTGCAGTGTAGAGCGATTTAAAACGCCGGTTAAAGGGTCTGTGTGGGCGGACTGGATAGCCTGGAGGTATAAAAGTGTGTTTCTTAAAGGGTATAACAGAGCGCTTAAATGGTTTTCGATCAGTTTTAACTCGCCCTCGCTAAAACGTTGCCGACGCATAAACGTCATTTTTCCAAGCGAGGTATTTTCGATCGCCAGGGTGTATTCGCAGGTATGGTTAGTGCGTTGTCCGTGTTGAAAGTTAACGCCGATCTCGCTGTGCTCAAAAGTGAATCCACTATGCGCGACGGTATTTGAAAGTTCTGCGCTAAATATAGGCAGTAACTCATCCATATTTATAGTGGTTTGTAACGCGCTGATAAGCCTCTGATGATTAATAGGGTCGCTAAACTGCTCAAGAGCTAACTCCTTATTCCCAATACTGGCTTTAATTTTTTTTAACTCCATCGTCATTTGATCAGTTGATATGGCCATGGTTTACCTTTCTTATTAAATTTTTGAAAACATAAAGCCAGAAGCGTGCCAATAATAAATAAGTCTTTATAAACAATTGCTTGCAATTAATATGTGATAACAAAGGTGTTGTTTTAGTTGATGTGACGATTTATTGACGCAAGAAAATGGACTGTTAAAGTTCAAATATTTATTTGCTATAGTCAAAATAAGCAAGCTTTTTTATTTCCCACTCGTGATCGACACCTTTAATGTCGATGTACCATTTACCGGCTTTTGGCAGGATAAACGGCGATTGATAAACGCCATTGCTTATTCTTGTCAGCGTTAAAGACTTATCGTGCTGACTAATGGTTGAGTGCCTTAAATCGACGATTAAGCTCAATGGCTCAACCTGCAAACCATTGAGATGAACTGTCAGCGTGGTACCGTTAGCGATAAGATCAGCGGTTAATCCAAGCAGTCTGGCGTTTTCTTCTAGTTTCTTATTGGCGTTAATAGCGAGGCCTTCTTTGTAATAATTCCCCGACACCAGTGAGGGTTTGTTATTTTGCGCAATGACAAACGTGATGACGCTGGCAATAACCACCGACATCGGGAGTAATATTAGGAACCAGGGCCAAAACTGCTTGTACCATGGGAGCTTAGGTGGTGAGACATTATTCATGCTTTAGGGGTCCAATGGTCCAATAAATCGGCCTTCTGACACTGTCTTGATGGAGGGGTGTTCCAGGGCTTGAAGGGATAAAGATATTTTTATCGAAGGCTTATGTAAGGCTTCTGGCTGAACAGATAACAGTAGTGGTGCTTCTAATACCTGACCAGCTTTAACGTAAATGGGATCGATGATAGAAAGCTCAATATCATCAATTCCGCTGACTTTTAATTTATAGCGATGGTCTATAAGATCCATATTGAGTATTTTGATGGTGTAACTATTGCTAATAGTGCCGTCATAGTTCTCGCGATACAAGGTGTTCCTGTCCCTTAATATGTTTAGTGCAACTGAATCTCGAGTTTCAATGGAATAGATCACACCGGATAAAATACTGATCAACAGGAGCGTATAAATGATAACTCTGGCACGGAGGATTTTTGTCGGCTTGCCATCCAGGCTGTTTTCGGTCGTATATTTGATCAGGCCAGAAGGATAATCCATTTTGTCCATTACGTCATCGCAAACGTCTATACAGGCCGCACAACCAATGCATTCGTATTGTAAGCCATCTCGAATATCAATACCGGTAGGGCAGACCTGTACGCATAGCGTGCAGTCTACGCAGCTGCCAAGATTTTTTGTCGCAGGGTCTTCGCCCTTTTTTCTACTGCCGCGGGGTTCGCCTCTGAGCACGTCGTACGAAATGACCATCGAGTTTTTGTCCAACATTGCGCTCTGAAAGCGAGCATAGGGGCACATATACATACAAACTTGCTCGCGCAACCAGCCCGCATTGCCATAGGTCGCCAGACTATAAAAAATCAACCAGAAGGTTTCCCAGGGCCCTAACTGGAAATTTATAATACTGGCTGACAGTTCTCTTATGGGGGTAAAGAAGCCAACAAAAGTAAAACCAGTAAAAGTGGCAAAAACAATCCAGAGGGTATGTTTCGTGGCCTTAATGCGAAATTTATTTAGACTATTGGCCTGCTTGTCTAACTTCATTTGCTGGGAACGACTTCCTTCCACTTTACGTTCAATCCATAAAAAGACTTCAGTCCATACGGTTTGAGGACAGGCGTAGCCACACCAGAGGCGGCCAGCTAAAGCGGTAAAAAGAAAGAGCGCAAAGGCAGCACAAATAAGTAATAAAGCGAGATAAATAAAGTCCTGTGGCCAGAATATCCAATGAAAAATGTAGAACTTACGAGCGGGTAAATCAAGTAGAACAATCTGATGATCGTTTAGATTAATCCAGGGTAACAGGTAATACAGCCCGAGTAGTACCGTAATGCCTAAAACTCGGAGTTTGGCAAATAAACCATGAACTTCCCTTGGGTATAGTTTCTTTCGCTTTTCGAAAAGCGACGACTCTACAGAGTCGGTTTGTTCTATGGCCATTATTTATTAGATGCAGCGCGTGAAAAAATAATAGAAAAAAAACCACTCCAGGCGCAAATAAACCAAAAGAAAAAGAACCCCAGTGTGTAAGCCGCTAAATAGGATAGTTCATGAAATCCCATCTGTGCGACAACTAAAAGCGGGTCAATGGTACTAAAAATAATGCCGCTTAGCGCACAGGCCATCCAGAAGGATGGCCATAATGTTCCGATAATAATGCGTTTTTTGCTGAGTTCCATCGGGTAACTATTTTTTCGATAAGCCGTAGACGTATGCACTGAGCACGTGCACTTTGTCTTCACCTAAAAAGTCTTTGTTCGCAGGCATATGACCATTGCGACCCTTAGCGATGGATTCAGTGACTTTGTTACGTGATGCACCGTAAAGCCATACTTTGTCGGCTAAATTAGGCGCACCCAACAAAGGATTTCCCATCGCATTAGCCTGATGGCAGGCGACACAGTAACTTGCAAAAATTGCTTTGCCGCGTTGCGCATCGGTCGCCTTGTGTTCTCTGCCACTTAAGCTAAATATATAATCGGCAAGGTATTCAATTTGTTG